>CAJYRH010000044.1 GCA_913776795.1 uncultured Pseudorhodoferax sp.
CTGCCGGACTGGGTGCTGACGGCGACGACGATCCACATCGACACCGAGCAGGATGTGGGCGAGGCCAAGGGGGGCGTGCTGCGCTTCATGGACGTGCCGGTGCTGGCGCTGCCGGCCTTCACCTTCCCGCTCAGCGATGCGCGCAAGTCCGGCTTCCTGCCGCCCACGGTGGCGCTGGACAACCTGAACGGTGTGGAGCTGCTGGTGCCCTACTACTGGAACATCGCGCCCAACCGCGACGCCACGCTCTACCCCTCGGTCATGAGCAAGCGCGGCGTCATGATGGGCGGCGAGTTCCGCTACCTCGAGCCCACCTATGCGGGTCAGCTGCGGCTGGACTACATGCCCAGCGACCGGCTGCGCGACCGCGATCGCTGGTCGTACGAGGCCAAGCATTCCGGCGTGATCCAGACCGGCGTGCAGGGCATCGGCAACCTGGCCTTCTCGCTGGACGCCAACCGCGTGAGCGACAACGACTACTGGCGCGATTTTCCGAGCACCACCACCTCGCTGACCGAGCGGCTGCGCACCACCGATGCCAACCTGCGCTGGGCGCAGGGCGACTTCTCGGCCGGCTTTCGCGCACTGAAGTACCAGACGCTGCAGGACGTCAGCGCGCCCATCACGCCGCCCTACGACCGCCTGCCGCAGATCACGGGCCGCTACGGCCGCTACGACGTGGCCGGCTTCGACTTCTCGGTGGATGCCGACTACACCCAGTTCTCTGCCGACCGCAGCTACACCCTGCAGCCCAACGCCAAGCGCAGCTTCCTGCTGGGCCAGGTCAGCCGGCCCTGGGTGCGGCCGGGCTGGTTCTTCACGCCCAAGCTGCAGCTGCATTCGGCCCACTACGAGTTCGACGGGCCGCTCACGAACGGCACCAGCATCGGCAGCGCCACGCGCAGCGTGCCCACGTTCAGCATCGACAGCGGTCTGGTGTTCGAGCGCGACGCCAGTTTCTTCGGCCGGGCCTGGCGCCAGACGCTGGAGCCGCGCGCCTTCTACGTGAACACGCCGTACCGCGAGCAGAACAGCCTGCCCATCTACGACACGAGCGCGACGGACTTCAATTTCGCGACGATCTACAGCGAGAACGCGTTCACCGGCAACGACCGGATCTCCGACAGCAACGTGCTCACGCTGGGCTTGGACACCCGCTTCCTGCAGCCGGACACGGGGGCCCAGGTGGCGCGCTTCGGCGTCGCGCAGCGCGTGCGCTTCAAGGACCAGCGGGTGTTTCTGCCCGGTGGCTCGGTGGTCGACGACCGCGTGAGCGACTTCCTGGCCGGTGCCTCGGTGAACTGGGACCCGTACTGGTCGACGGACACGACGGTCCAGTACAACCCCAAGACCAGCCGCTCCGAGCGCGTGACGATCGGCGGCCGCTACAGCCCTGGCAACTACCGCGTGGTGAGCGGCGCCTACCGCATGAGCCGTGCCTCCAGCGGGCTGCCGGAAAGCGAGCAGGTGGACATCGGCTGGCAGTGGCCGCTCAACGACCTGTGGGGCGACCGCGGGCGCGACCTGGGCCCCGGGCGCGGACAGGGACCAGGCCGCTGGTACAGCGTCGGCCGGCTGGCCTACAGCCTGCAGGACCGTCAGTTCGTGGATTCGATCATGGGACTGGAGTACGACGGCGACTGCTGGATCGGCCGCATCGTGGTGGAGCGTATCCAGCGTTCCAACGCCGTGGCCAACAACAAGATCATGTTCCAGATCGAGTTCGTCGGCCTGGCCCGCCTGGGTTCCAGTCCGCTGAAGACGCTGCGCGACAACATTCCCCGCTACCAGTTCCTGCGTGAGCAGGTGACCACATCGAGCCGCTTCGGTTCCTACGAGTGATGCAACAGTCCAAGCGCCGCAGCGCACCCGCCTTCTTCCTGACCGCCGTGGCACTGGCGGCGGCCTGCTGGACGGCGATGCCCTCCGTGGCCCAGGCCCAGGGCGGCGCCCGTCCTTCCGATTTCATCGTGGCGGTGGTCAATTCCGAGCCGATCACCAACCTGGAGGTGCAGCGCCGCACCGTGCGCATGGCGCAGCAGTTGCGCCAGCAGGGCGGTCGGCCGCCCTCGCAGGCCGAACTGGCGCGCCAGGCGCTGGAAAGCCTGGTGCTCGAGCGTGCGCAACTGCAGCAGGCGCGCGAAATGGGGCTGAAGGTGGACGATGCAGCCGTCAATCTGGCCGAGCAGAACGTCGCGCGGCAGAACCAGATCGACGTGGCCGAACTGCGCCGTCGCATCGTGCAGGATGGCATGACCTCCGCGCAGTTCCGCAACGACCTGCGCGACCAGATCCTGATGTCGCGTCTGCGCGACCGCGAGCTCGATTCGCGCGTGCGCGTGAGCGACGCCGAAGTCGAGCAGTTCCTGCGCGAGCAGACCGATGCGGCAACACCCGCGGTGCCGACGGAGCTCAATCTGGCACAGGTCCTGGTGGCAGTGCCCGAGAACGCAACGCCGCAACAGGTGGCCGAGCGGCTCGCACGCGCCCAGGACGTGGAGAAGCGCGCCCGTGCCGGCGAAGACTTCGCGGCCCTCGCCCGCAGCCTCTCCGATGCGCCCGATGCCGCGACCGGCGGCGAGATGGGCCTGCGCAGTCCCGACCGCTATCCCGAGCTGTTCCTGCAGGCCACGGCACCGCTGCCGGCCGGCGGCGTCACGGCGCCGGTGCGCTCCGGCGCCGGTTTCCACATCCTCAAGGTGGTCGAGAAGCGCCAGGGCGGCATGCTGCAGAGCATCACGCAGCAGCACGCGCGACACATCCTGTTGCGTGTCGACGCGCAGCAGACCGAGGCCAATGCGCGCGAGCGCCTGGCCACCATGCGCCGACGCATCGAGGCCGGGCAGGCCGATTTCGCCGCGCTCGCCCAGGCCAGCTCGCAGGACGGCAGCGCCGCACAGGGTGGTGACCTGGGCTGGTCCAACCCGGGCCAGTTCGTGCCCGAGTTCGAAGAGGTCCTCGACGCCCTGCGCCCGGGCGAGATCTCCGAGCCCATCGTCTCGCGCTTCGGGGTGCACCTCATCCAGTTGCTGGAGCGGCGCCAGTACCAGCTCAACCCGCGCGAGCAGCGCGAGGTCGCCCGCAACATGGTGCGCGAACGCAAGATGGACGAGGCGTACCGGAGCTGGCTGCAGGAGTTGCGTGGCCGTGCCTACGTCGAGCTGCGCCAGACGCCCCAGTGAGCCATCCGTGAAGCACATCGCGCGCAAGCGCTTCGGGCAGCATTTCCTGTCCGACCCGGGCATCATCGACGCCATCGTGCGGGCCATCGCACCGCAGCCGGGCGATCCCATGGTCGAGATCGGGCCGGGCCTGGCGGCGTTGACCCAGCCGCTGGTCGAGCGCGTGGGCCGGCTCACCGTCATCGAGCTCGACCGCGACCTGGCCGAGCGGCTGCGCCGGCACCCGCAGCTTGCGGTGGTCGAGTCGGATGTGCTCCAGGTCGACTTCGCGGCGCTCGCCGCCGTGGCGGGGCAAAAGCTGCGCGTGGTCGGCAACCTGCCCTACAACATCTCCACGCCCATCCTCTTCCATCTGCTCGACCAGGTGGACCAGGTGCGCGACCAGCACTTCATGCTGCAGAAGGAAGTCATCGACCGCATGGTGGCCGCACCGTCCACGGCGGCCTACGGCCGCCTGAGCGTGATGCTGCAGTGGCGCTACGCGATGGAAGACGTGCTGTTCGTGCCGCCGGAGAGCTTCGATCCGCCGCCCAGGGTCGACAGTGCGGTGGTGCGCATGGTGCCCTTGGCGGAACCGCCGCGGCTCGATGCCACGCTGCTCAGCGAACTGGTGCAGGTGGCATTCAGCCAACGGCGCAAGTTGCTGCGCCACAGCCTGGGCCGCTGGCTGGAGGGCCGCCAGTTCGGCGGCAGCTTCGACCTGCAGCGCCGGGCCGAAGAGGTTCCAGTGGCCCAGTACGTGGCGCTGGCGCAGGCGCTTCCATGAAAAACGCCCGTCGGCGACGGGCGTGATCCTTCAGACCGGGTAGCGCGTCAGGCGGCTGCCAGCCAGTAACCGGCGTTGAAGGGGCTGCTCATGCGCAGCGCCAAGGGCGACACGTCGACCAGTTTGTCGGTCGGCATCTTTTCGCCCGATTCCGTGGTGAGCTCGATGCCGGACACGGCGTCGCCCTGAGCCTCGTTCGCCCGTTCCGCTTGGCTGGTGTGTGCGGAACGGGCTACAGAAAAGAATAGAAGCAGCGGAACGGAATCTTGCGGTCGCCCCAGTAGTCGGCGGCATCGCGGAAGATGTCCAGCAGTTGCTCGCGCGCTTCCTTGTCGAACTTGGCATTGGCAGGGATCTGCTCCAGTACGACGATGAAGCCAGGCTGCGGGCCGGACTTGTGCAACGGGTCCGTCATGCAGTCGTACAAGGCATCGAAGTTCTTGCCGAAATGCGTCGGAAAGGTGAACTGCTGGGCGATCAGGTCCAGCACGTCCTGCTTGCTCTGGGCATTGGACAGGTTGGCATACAGGAAATGGTGGCCCATGGACTGGGCGGCCTCCTGCAGGTCGGCAACGCGAAACGCCCGGATCGACTGGACGATGTTGGTTCGCACGGTACGCAGAGGCTGGTCCAGCTCCGCTTTAACGTTGGTCATCAAAATACCTCGGTCTCACAAAAACAAGGATCGCCCGCCCTTCACGGCACGATCTTGCGAAAACTCGCGTAGTGGTCGCTGGTGTAATAGCAACCATCTGGTGTCGTTGGGCGCAGGCCCCCGCAGACGATGCGCAATGCTCCCCTGTTGCGCGCGCCGGGCTTGGCCACCGTGTATTCGCGGTAGTAGCCCCGCTTCTGCTCGGGCAGCTGGCGCTCACGGTTGAAGAACACGGTGCCGTCCTTCTCGTAAGGGAACGGGCCGCCTTGCAGGATCCGTTGGTAGGTTGCCTGGCCTTCCCGAGGCAGGGCTTCCAACGCCACAGAGGCGCCATCGGCCGACGTCCGCGCTTGCACCGAGACGGTGCAAGCCGTCAGCGCCACCGCCAGCAACCCGCGCCAAAGCGGACGGCTGAAGGTGTGGCAAATCGTGGACAGCATGGGAAACAGGAAAGGCGCACAGACCGCACGGATTCGTGCGCGGGCTCCGGGTTAACCCCCGGATCGAAGCGCGCTAGTGTGCCCCAAGGCCCTGGGAAACGCAAGGCCCATGCCCAAAAAACAGGCATGGGCCGCAAGGGCTTGGCGCCGCACCAAGTTAGTGCTTGCTAAGCCGCGAAAGGTCAGCGCAGCGCGTTGGCGTCGGCGACGGTCAGGGCTGTCATGTTGACGATGCGGCGCACGGTGGCGCTGGCCGTCAAGATGTGCACCGGCTTGGCAGCACCCAGCAGCACGGGGCCAATGGCAATGTTGCCGCCCGCCGCCGTCTTGAGCAGGTTGTAGGAAATGTTGGCAGCGTCGATGTTGGGCAGCACCAACAGGTTGGCGTCACCGGCCAGCGTGGAGTGCGGCATGATGCCCGCGCGCTGTTTGCCGTCCAGGGCCACGTCTCCGTGCATCTCGCCGTCCACTTCGAGCCACGGCGCCTGGGTGCGCAGCAGTTCCAGCGTGCGGCGCATCTTGACGGCGCTGGGGTGGTTGCTCGTTCCGAAGTTGGAGTGCGACAGCAGGGCGGCCTTGGGCTTGAGGCCAAACCGCATCATCTCCTCGGCCGCCATGGTCGTGATCTCGGCCAGTTCCTCGGCGGTGGGGTCGTAGTTGACGTGCGTGTCGACCAGGAAGACCTGGCGTCCCGGCAGCATCAACCCGTTCATGCAGGCGTAGATCGGCACGTTCTGCGGCGTGCTCTCGCACCCGCCCGGCCGCTTGCCGATCACCTGGTCGATGTAGTGCAGGTGGTTGTGCGTCGTACCCCAGGTGCCGCAGATCAGGCCGTCCACCTCGCCCTTGTGCAGCAGCATGGCGCCGATCAGCGTGAGACGCCGGCGCATCTCGATCTTGGCGACCTGCTGCGTCACGCCCTGGCGTTCGGTCATGCGGTGGTAGGTCTGCCAGAAGTCGCGGTAGCGGTGGTCCTGCTCGACGTTGACGATGTCGTAGTCGGATTCCTCGCGCAGGCGCAGGCCGAACTTCTCGATGCGCTGCGCGATGATGCTCGGGCGGCCGATCAGCGTGGGCCGGGCGATGCCTTCGTCCACCACGATCTGGCAGGCGCGCAGCACGCGCTCTTCCTCGCCCTCCGAGAACGCCACGCGCTTCTTCGCAGCGTTCTTGGCGGCCATGAAGATCGGCTTCATGGTCGTGCCGGAGGCGTAGACGAAGCTCTGCAGCCGGTCGCGGTAGGCATCCATGTCCTGGATGGGGCGCAGTGCCACGCCGCAGTCGGCCGCCGCCTGGGCCACGGCCGGCGCGATCTTCATCATCAGGCGCGGGTCGAACGGCTTGGGGATCAGGTACTCGGGGCCGAAGCTGAGCTTCTCGCCCACGTAGGCAGCGGCCACCACCTCGCTCTGCTCGGCCTGGGCGAGGTCGGCGATGGCATGCACCGCGGCGATCTCCATCTCGTCCGTGATGGTGGTCGCGCCGCAGTCCAGCGCGCCGCGGAAGATGTATGGAAAGCACAGGACGTTGTTGACCTGGTTTGGGTAATCCGTGCGGCCCGTCGCCATGACCACGTCGTCGCGTACGGAGCGGGCGTCTTCCGGCGTGATCTCGGGGTTGGGATTGGCCAGCGCGAAGATCACGGGCTTGGCCGCCATCCTGGCCACCATCGCGGGCTTGAGCACGCCGCCGGCCGACAACCCGAGGAACACGTCCGCGCCGGCGATGACCTCGTTCAGCGTACGCAGCTCGGTCGGTTGCGCGAACTGGGCCTTGTCGTCGTCCATGAGTTCGGTGCGGCCCTTGTAGACCACGCCCGCCAGGTCGGTGACCCAGACGTTCTCGCGCCTGAGGCCGACTTTCAGCAACAGGGTCAGGCAGGCCAGCGCCGCGGCGCCGGCGCCCGAGGTCACGAGCTTGACCTCGGCGATGTTCTTGCCCACGACCTTCAGGCCGTTCAACATGGCAGCGGCGACCGTGATGGCCGTGCCGTGCTGGTCGTCATGGAACACCGGGATCTTCATGCGCTTGCGCAGCTCGCGCTCGACGAAGAAGCAGTCCGGAGCCTTAATGTCCTCCAGGTTGATGGCGCCGAACGTCGGTTCCAGCGCGGCGATCACGTCGACCAGCTTTTGCGGGTCCTTCTCGTCGATCTCGATGTCGAACACGTCGACGCCAGCGAACTTCTTGAACAGGACACCCTTGCCCTCCATCACCGGCTTGGAGGCCAGCGGGCCGATGTCGCCCAAACCCAGCACGGCCGTGCCGTTGGAGATCACCGCGACGAGGTTGCCGCGGGCCGTGTACTTGAATGCGGCGTTGGGGTCCTTGACGATTTCCTCGCAGGGCGCAGCCACGCCGGGCGAATAGGCCAGCGCCAGGTCGCGCTGGTTGGTGAGCTGCTTGGTCGGGCTCACCGAGACTTTGCCCGGCGTCGGGAACTCGTGGTACTCGAGTGCTGCGCGGCGCAGCTCGGCGCGTTTGTCTTCAGTGCTCACCGGGTTCGAAGGGCTGGCCATGCTGGCGTCTCCTCTGCGGCGGGCTGTACGGACCTCTCTCGCCCTGCAGAGCCCGCCTGACGTGTCAAGGGGACGGCGATTGTAGACCTCGTGAAACAGTGCTTCGCCCGCATGCAAAGGTCAGGCACTTGTGACTTTTCGGGTGCGAATTGCAGCCACAGCCGCACGGGAAAACCCGCTGGCCGGCGACGCAACGGATGCCAACAATCCGATTGTCCGACAAACAAATTCCGTCTTCGGATGGGCAAGGAGATCGGTTTGACAGGCAGCACCCGTGCGCCACGCCGCGAGGCCAGCGCAGTGTCCGGCGTCGAATCCGGCAGCCCTGCCTTGCCGCGCGGGGACGCCTCGATGTTCAGCCGCCTGCAGCTGGCACCCGCCTACAAGCAAGTGTCGACCGAGATCGAGCGCTCCATCCTGTCGGGCCAGCTGCGCCCCGGGATGCCGCTGCCCACCGAGCAGAGCCTGGCCGAGCGCTTCGGCGTGCACCGCTCCACCGTGCGCGAGGCGATCCGCCAGGTCGAGCAGGAGGGCCTGGTGCAGCGCCGCGAGGGCCGCCGGCTGTTTGTCGCGCTGCCCGGCCTGTACGACCTGGCGCCGCGTACGGCGCGCCTGCTGATGCTGCAGCAGACCACCTTCGCCGAACTCTGGCAGGTGGCCGTGACGCTGGAGCCGCTGGCCTCGCAGCTGGCGGCGGAGAACGCGGAGCCGGCCGACCTGCAGGAGTTGACTCGCAACACCGAATGGACGGCCTCGCTGCAGGCCGAGGGCCGCAACACGCTGGAGGACGACCAGCGCCTGGTCGAGCTCGACGTCGAATTCCACGCCCTGGTGGGCCGCGCGAGCCGCAACCGCCCGCTGATGCTGGCGCGCGAGCCCATCAGCCTGCTCTACAACCCCACGCTGCTGCAGATCCACCAGCGGCTGCCGCAGTCCAAGGCGCGCAACCTGGCCGCCCACCGCGGCATCCTCGACGCACTGCAGCGCCGCGACGGCCCCGCCGCGGCCGAGTGGACGCGCAAGCACATGGTCGATTTCAAGAAGGGCTTCGAGATGACCGGCCTGGACATGTCCGCACCCATCGCGCCGCCGCCCTAGCCGCCTCCCCGTTTTCCCGTCGTTCCCGTTCCATCACCACAAGCAGGAGACATGCAATGCAAAGACAGAAGATGGCAGCAAGCACCGCACGCCTGGCCGGCGCCTTCGCCCTGACAGCCCTGGCCGCCTCGGTGCAGGCGCAGGAGACCTTCAAGGTCGGCATCGTCAGCTTCCTCTCGGGCCAGGCGGCCGAGAGCTTCGGCATCCCGGCCGTCAACGGCGCCAAGGCGCTGGTCGAGGCGTTCAACAAGGGCGAAGCCCCCGCGCCCTACAACAAGTCCGGCATCGGCGGCATGAAGATCGAGGCCGTCTACGTCGACGAGAACGGCGGCGCCACCAAGCAGGTGCAGGAGCTGCGCAACCTGTACGACCGTGAGAAGGTCGACGCCGTGGTCGGCTACGTGAGCTCGGGCGACTGCCTGGCCGTGGCGCCCGTGGCCGAGGAGCTCAAGAAGTTCCTGATCCTGTACGACTGCGGCACGCCCCGCGTGTTCGAGGACGCCAAGTACAGCTACGTGTTCCGCACCGCCTCGCACGGCACCATGGACAACGTGGCGTTGGCGCGCTACCTCAAGGCGCGCAACATCAAGGCCGACAGCTACAACCTGATCAACCAGGACTACGCCTGGGGCCACGACTCGCGCGCCGACTTCAAGGCCGCCATGTCGCAGCTGTACCCGCAGGCCAAGGTCGGCGAAGACCTGCTGCCCAAGTTCGGCGCCGGCCAGTACGGCACCGAGATCTCGGCGCTCACCTCCAAGCGCGCCGACGTCACGCACTCCAGCCTGTGGGGTGGCGACCTGCAGGCCTTCGTGCTGCAGTCCGGCCCGCGCGGCCTATTCAAGCGCTCGCAGGTGGTGCTGTCCGCGGCCGACCATGTGCTGACCCCGCTGGGCGACAAGATGCCGGACGGCACCATCCTCGGCGCGCGCGGCGCCTACGGCCTGCTCGCGCCCAAGAGCGCGTTGAACGACTGGTGGTGGAAGCTCTACGAGACCGGCTACAACACCTACCCGGCCCAGGCCCCGTACCGCATGGCGCAGGCACTGCTGGGCCTGAAGCTCGCGGCCGAGAAGGCCATGGCGGCCAACGGCGGCAAGAAGCCCACGCCGGAGCAGCTGGCCGCCGCGCTCAAGGGCAGCGAGTGGGACGCGCCCGGCGGCCGCATCCGCATGACGCTGGGCGACGGCCAGCAGGCCACGCAGCCCACGGCCATCGGCAAGACGCGCTACGACGCGGCCAAGAAGATGGTGGTGCTGGAGGACATCCAGCGCTTCGCGGCCGAATGCGTGAATCCGCCCGCCGGCGTGAAGTCGGAGGACTGGATCAAAGGCGGCATGGCCGGCGCCAAGTGTGAGTGATGGGCAACATCCCCCCGAGCGGCCGCGCCGCTCCCCTCTTCCGCTTCGCGAAGGAGGGGACCACCAGCAGCCTGGCAGAGCCAGATCCGCGGTGATCGCTGGCATGGCCTGCTCCGCGGCCAACTGATCCGCTGCGCGCGACGCGTCGCGGACGGTTGTCTACCTCGTCCTCCTTCTCACTGCCATGACCACCGCCATCACCATCCTCGTCGACGGCCTGAGCTACGCCTCCTGGCTGTTCATCGTCGCGCTCGGGCTCACGCTCGTGTTCGGCGTGCTGAAGATCCTCAACATCGCGCATGGCAGCTTCTATGCGCTCGGCGCCTATGCAGCCGCCAGCTTCGTCGGCTGGTTCGCCACGCTCAAGCTGGCACCCGAATGGTCGCTGGTGGCCATGCTGCTGGCGGCCGTCGCGGTGGCCGCGCTGGTCGCGCCGCTGACCGAACGCGGCCTGCTGCGCTTCTTCTACGGCCGCGACGAGGTGCTGCTGGTGCTGGTCACCTACGCGTTGTTCCTGATGCTCGAAGACATCACCAAGCTGATCTGGGGCGCCAACCCGTACTACGTGTCCGAGCCCTACGCCATGTTCGGCAACATCGAGATCGGCGAGCAGATCTATGTCGGCTACGACTTCATGCTCATGCTGCTCGCGGTGGTGGTCGGTTTCGCGGTCTGGTGGGGATTGAACCGCACGCGCCAGGGCAAGATCGTGCTGGCTGTGATCCACAGCGAGGAGGTGGCCTCCAGCATGGGCGTGAACGTCTCGCGCGTGTACATGCTGGCGTTTGCGGTCGGCATCTTCCTGGCCTGCATCGGCGGAGCCTTCACGGCGCCGCTGATCTCGGTGCAGCCGGGCATCTCGGTGGGCGTGATCATCGTCTCGTTCGCCGTCGTGATCATCGGTGGCCTGGGCAGCATCGAGGGCGCGGCCGTCGGCGCGCTGATCGTCGGCCTGGCCCGCTCCTGCGCCGTGCACCTGGCGCCGCAGGTCGAGCTGTTCGCCATCTACGTGGTCATGGCGCTGGTGCTCGTGTTCCGGCCCGAAGGCCTGTTCCAGCGCATCCAGGCGAGGAAGATCTGATGAAGACCGCGTCCCTTCCCGTCCCCGCCGCCGCTGCGCGCCCGGCCACCGGCCTGCGCGGCCGCACCGTGCTCTGGGGTGGCCTCGGCCTGCTGGTTGCGCTGATCGCCGTCGGCGCCTTCCTGCCGCGCTGGCTGGTGTTCCTGCTGACCATGGCCGCATCGCACGGCCTGGTCTCGCTCGGCATCGTGCTGCTCATGCGCAGCGGCGTCGTGTCGTTCGGCCAGGGGCTGGTGTTCGCCATCGGCGGCTACGCCGGCGCGCTGTGCTTCAACCAGCTGGGCATCACCGACGCGCTGCTGCTCACGCTCGTCGGTGGCCTGGCGGCCGTGCTGGTGGCGCTGCCGTTCGCGCCGCTGCTGGCGCGCTACCGCGGCATCTTCTTCGCGATGCTGACGCTTGCCCTGTCCATGGTCTGCTACGGCGTGCTGGTCAAGACCAACAGCCTGGGCGGCTCCGACGGCTTCAACATGGGCCGGCCCACGCTGCTGGGGCAGACGCTGTCGGACGAGCGCGTCGCCTACGTGCTGTACGGCGTCACCGTCGCCGTGGCGGGTGTGCTGGCGCTGCTGGCGCGCGTGTACTTCGATTCCACGCGCGGGTTGATTGCACAGGCCGTGCGCGAGAACGAACTGCGCGTGGAGTACCTGGGCGGTTCGGTGCGCCAGGCCGTGGCGCTGAACTTCGGCATGGCGGCATTCGCGGGGGGCTGCGGCGGCGCGCTGACCGTCATGTCGCTGGGCCACATCGACCCCAACTTCAGTTACTGGACCACCTCGGGCGAATTCGTGTTCGTCGCCATCCTCGCCGGCTCGCAGAGCGTGCTGGCGGTGTTCGTGGCTTCCACGCTGCTGGAAGTGGTGCGCTCGTTCTCCAGCCTTTACTTCCCCAATACCTGGCAGCTCTCGCTGGGCCTGTTCCTGCTGCTGATGATCCGCTTCCTGCCGGGCGGCATCGGCTCCCTCTGGATGAAGAAGAAATGAGCGAGCACATCCTGCTGCGCGCCCGCGCCATCGAGAAGCGCTTCGGCGCCGTGGTCGCGGCCAGCAGCCTCAACATCGACATCCTGGCCGGCCAGCGGGTGAGCCTGATCGGCAGCAACGGCGCCGGCAAGACCACCTTCGTGAACATGGTGACGGGCTACCTCAAGCCCGACACCGGCAGCATCGAGCTGGGCGGGCGCGACATCACGCGGCTCGCGCCGCGCGCCATCACGCACCTGGGCGTGGCGCGGTCGTTCCAGATCCCGCAGCTCTTCGCCGAACTCACGGTGCTCGAGAACATGCTGGTCGCCAACGCCTGCCGCGGCCAGCGGTTGTCGTTCTGGCAGCCGGCGCGCGGCGGCGATGCGGTGGACCGGGCCGACGCGTTGCTGCAGCGCTTCCAGCTGGCCGAGCACCGCGGGCGCCGCGTGGCCGAGCTGCCGGGCGGTGTGCGCAAGCTGCTCGACATCGCCATGGCGCTGACCGGCCAGCCGCGCCTGCTGTTGCTGGACGAGCCCACCAGCGGCGTGGCCGCGGAGGAGAAGTTCCCGATGATGGACATCATCATGACCGCGCTGGGCCAGGAGGCGATGACCGTGCTGTTCGTCGAGCACGACATGGACATCGTGGAGCGCTACGCCGACCGCGTGGTGGCGTTCTACGCCGGCCGCATCATCGCCGACGACGTGCCGGCCGTGACACTCGCCGCCGACGATGTGCGCCGCTACGTCACCGGCACCCTGCACTGACATGAGGCCACCCCGTTTGAATGTCTCACTTCGTGTAGACACTGCATCCCCCTCCAGCGGCGCCGCCAGCGGCCCGGCGAAGCCCGTTCCGCGGCGTCTGCTGGCATGGCCTGCTCCGCGGCCTCCAGAGCAGCAACCCAAGGGTCGTGGCTGGTGGTGCCGACGCCGTGCCGCGCGAGCCATTGCACAGGAGAACGCATGCTGAACGTCGAATCCGCCCACGTGGCCATTGGCTCGGTGCAGGTGCTGCGCGGCCTGAGCCTTGCGGTGCCCGCGCAATCCATGGTCGGCCTGATCGGCCGCAACGGCGCGGGCAAGACCACGCTGCTGCGCACGGTGATGGGCCACCTGAGCCCATTGCAAGGCCGCATCACCTTCGAAGGCCAGGACCTGGCCGGCGTGCCACGCCATGCGCGCGCCGCGCTGGGCATCGGCTACATGCCTGAAGACCGCGGCCTGGTTCCCGAGCTCAGCGTGGAAGAGAACATCCTGATCCCGCTGTGGGCCACCGGCATGCGCAGCACGCGCGCGCGGCTGGACTTCGTCTACGGCGTGCTGCCCGAGCTGGCCGAGATGCGTGCGCGCCGCGCGCTGCTGCTCTCTGGCGGCCAGCAGAAGCTCGTGGCGCTGGCGCGCGCGCTGGGCGTGGGCACGCGGCTGCTGCTGCTGGACGAGCCCTTCGAGGGCGTGGCACCGGCGTTGTCGATGCGGCTGGCCGACGTGATCGCGGGGCTGCGCGGCGGCGCGCTCTCGGTGCTGATCGCCCAGTCGGACCTCAACCACTCGCGCAAGCTGGTGGACGCGGAGGTGGTCATCGAGCGCGGTGCCAACGCAGTTCCCGTGGAGGCTGCGGCATGACGCGCTGGCACACCACCGAACTGCCGGCCATGCGCGAGGAGGCCGTCTATGGCGACCGCGTGGTGCGCTGCTTCGTCGAACGGCCGCACAGCATGCACGCGCTGCTGGAGCGCGCCGTGGCCCGGTGTCCAGACCAGGATGCAGTCGTCCACAACGGCCAGCGCTGGAGCTACAGAGACCTTGACGCCGATGTCGCACGCATCGCCGGTGGCCTGGCTGCGCACGGTGTGCAGCCCGGGGAACGCGTCGTGCTGTTCCTGGGAAACCGGCCCGAGTTCGTGTCCGTGCTGTTCGCCGTGCAGCGCCTGGGCGCCATCGCCGTGCCCATTGGCGAGCGCGAGCAGCGGCCCGGGCTGGCTTACATGCTGCAGCAGTGCGGCGCCTGCGCCATCGTGTTCGACGCGGCCCTTGCCGAGCGCATTCCTCCGACCGACGAGGTGCCCTGCGTGCGCGTGCGGCTGGTGGCCGGAGAGGCGCCCGGCGCCGTGCCGCTGGCGAACCTGCAGGGGGACCTCCAGGATGCGGCGCCGGTCCGCGAGCAGGACACCGCGCTGATCCTCTACACCTCCGGCACCACCGGCCGCCCCAAGGGCGCCATGCTCACGCACCTGAACGTTGCGCATTCGGTGCGCCACTACGAACTGTGCATGGGCCTGCGCGCAGGCGACCGGTCCGCGCTGGCCGTGCCGGCCAGCCATGTCACGGGCCTGATCGCCATCATCGCCGCCATGGTCCACATCGGCGGCGCGGTCGTGGTGCTGTCCGAGTTCAAGGCGCCGGCCTTCCTGCAGCTGCTGCAGGACGAGCGCGTCACGCACACGCTGATGGTGCCGGCCATGTACCAGCTGTGCCTGCTGCAGCCGACCTTCGATTCCGCGCGGCTGGCCAGCTGGCGCATCGGCGGCTATGGCGGCGCGCCCATGCCCGTGTCGGCGATCGACGCGATGGCCCAGCGCCTGCCCGGTCTCACGCTCATCAACGCCTACGGTTCGACCGAGACCACCTCGCCCACCACCATGATGCCGCCCGGCCTCACCCGCGCGCATGCCGACAGCGTAGGCATCGCGCTGCCTTGTGCCGATGTGCGCGTGGTGGACGACGAAGGCCGCGAGCTGCCCCGCGGCGAGAGTGGCGAACTGTGGATCGGCGGCCCCATGGTCGTGCCCGGCTACTGGGACAACCCCGAGGCCACGGCCGCCAACTTCACCGAGGGCTACTGGCATTCGGGCGACCTGGGCAGCGTGGATGCCGAAGGCTTCGTGCGCCTGTTCGACCGCAAGAAGGACATGCTCAACCGCGGCGGCTTCAAGATCTATTCGGTGGAAGTGGAGCATTGCCTGGTGGCATTGCCCGGCGTGGTCGAGGCCGCCATCGTCGGGCGGCCCTGTCCGGTGCTGGGCGAACGCGTGCACGCCTTCCTGTACGCGCCCGGTTTGGCCCGCGACGACGAGGCCGTGCGTGCACACTGCCGCGCGCGCCTGACCGATTACAAGGTGCCCGAGACCATCACCTGGTCCGACACCCCGCTGCCGCGCAATGCCGGCGGCAAGTTGCTCAAGCGACTGCTGCGCGAGCGGCTTTCCTGAGCGCCAGGCGCTGCCAGGCCTTCTCGTGGAAGAAGAAGGCAAAGGCCTGCACCGTCGGCTCCAACAGGCTCAGTGTGAGCGACATGAGCAGGTTGCCGGTGACGGCGTACGCCACAGCGGCGGCCACCAGGATGTGCATCACGTAGTAGCTGCCGGTTTTCTTCAAGGTCGGGAGGTTGTTGCGGGCGAAGGCGGCCATGGTGGAGTCCTGAGAGAAACGACGATGCATGGATGGTAAATGCGATCAATTCTCAACGCCAATCGTTTGCGCCTAATCCTTCGATAGCCGGATCGAGGAGAGCGCAGGCCTGTGACAGCCGCCCTGAGGTGCCCTGGACGCTGCCCATCCACCTCCCGCGAGGCGAGCAGGCGCCGCCGCCTGGTTGCGCGCCAGGACCGAGGCGCGTCTGCAACCGGCGCTGGACTGTCTGCGGGCCCGGCCTGGCCACGCCAGGCAGCTCGACACAGTGGCCAGCGCCGCCGCCACGTCGCGCACCGGCATGGCGGTGCACTTCAAGACCGTGGCGGGACTGCCACCGCGGGCCTGCCGGACGCAGCGGCGCATGCAGCAGAAGACGGCGCGCGCTGCGGCTGGGCGCGTCTGGTCGCGCGTGCGGCCATGCATTCGGGCAGACCTCCGGCCTGTCGCCAGCGCAGCACCGCCGGCCGAGCGCACACCAGGCGTCGGCCTGAACGCCACGCCGCGAGGAAACCCTGAGGCGCCGCGTGCCCGCTCGCACGACCATGGCGACCCCATTCCGTTCCCATGCCACCATGCCACGCACCACCGTCCCGCACCCCTCCCGCCGCCAACTGCTCGCGCTCGGCGCCGCCCTGCCCTGGGCAGCACATGCGCAGCCGGCCTGGCCCAGCAAGCCACTGCGCCTGGTCGTGCCGTTCGCGCCGGGCGGCAGCTCGGAGATCGTGGCGCGCTCGGTCGCTGGCGAGATGGCCAGGACCATCGGCCAAAACGTCTTCGTCGACAACAAGCCCGGCGCGGCCGGCAACATCGCGATGCAGGAAGTCGCCGCGAGCGACGACGGCCACACGCTGATCCTGGGCCACATCGGCACGCTCGCCGTGAACCCCTACATCTTCAGCAAGCTGCCCTACGACGCCGAGCGCGACTTCGTGCCCGTCACGCTGCTGTCCAAGGTGCCCAGCCTGTACGTGGTGCACCCCGACCTGCCGGTCAAGGACTTGAAGGAGTTCGTCGCCTACGCCAAGAGCAAGCCCGGCCAGCTCAACTACGGCTCGGCCGGCAACGGCAGCGCCGGCCATCTGGCCTTCGAGTACCTCAAAATGGCCAGCGGCATGTTCGTGGTGCACGTGCCCTACCGCGGCACCGGCCCCATGCTGACCGACCTGATGTCGGGCCGGCTGCAGGCCGCTTCGGTCGGCGCACCGGCGCTGCTTCCTTTCATCAAGGCGGGCCGGCTGCGCTGCATCGCCACCGGCACCGCCGAGCGGCTGCCGCAGCTGCCCGACGTGCCTACGGTTGCCGCGCAGGGCCACCCAGGCTTCGAGATGACGCAGTGGTACGGCCTGCTGGCGCCGGCCAAGTGGCCGAGGGCCAACGTGGCCAAGCTGGAGGCCGAGGCCATGCGCGCCGCCAAGGGCAGCATCGTGCGCGACAAACTCTCCGCCGACACCGCACTGGCCGTGGGCAGCAGCGCGGCGGAGTTCGGCGCGTTCATCAAGACCGAGCAGGCGCGCTGGAAGCCGGTGTTCGCAAGGGCGCAGATCAAGC
>CAJYRH010000045.1 GCA_913776795.1 uncultured Pseudorhodoferax sp.
ACTTCCGAGCCCATGGACCGCCGCCAGATCAACGCCATGGACCGCGACCCCGTGCGCACCGCGCTGGACACCGGCGTGCGCGCCATCAACGCCATGCTCACCGTAGGCCGCGGCCAGCGGCTGGGCCTGTTTGCCGGCTCCGGTGTGGGCAAGAGCGTGCTGCTGGGCATGATGGCCCGTTACACCGCGGCCGACGTGATCGTGGTCGGCCTGATCGGCGAACGCGGCCGCGAGGTGAAGGAGTTCGTCGAGGACATCCTGGGTGCGGACGGCCGCGCCCGCTCCGTCGTGGTGGCCGCGCCATCGGACGCGCCGCCGCTGCTGCGCATGCAGGGCGCGGCCTACGCCACCGCCGTGGCCGAATACTTCCGCGACCAGGGCAGGCATGTGCTGCTGCTCATGGATTCGCTCACGCGCTATGCCATGGCCCAGCGCGAGATCGCGCTGGCCATCGGCGAGCCGCCGGCCACCAAGGGCTACCCGCCGTCCTGCTTCGCCAAGCTGCCGGGCCTGGTGGAGCGCAGCGGCAACGGCAAGGACGGCCATGGTTCGATCACGGCCTTCTACACCGTGCTGTCCGAAGGCGACGACCAGCAGGACCCGATCGCCGATGCGGCGCGCGCCATCCTGGACGGCCACATCGTGCTGTCGCGCGCGCTGGCTGAATCGGGCCATTACCCGGCCATCGACATCGAGCAGTCGGCCTCGCGCGTGATGCACAACGTGGTGAGCCAGGAGCACTTCCTGCTGGCGCGGCATTTCCGCGCCGTCTACTCGCGCTACCAGAAAGGCCGCGACCTGGTGCAGATCGGCGCCTACGCGCCCGGCGCGGACCCGCAGCTCGACGAGGCCGTGCGGCTGGCGCCCGGCATGGCCGAGTTTCTGCAGCAGGAGATGTTCGCCTGCTCGCCGTTGCAGCAGAGCGTGCGCCAGATGGCGATGGCGCTCGACCCGGATGGGGCCTGAGCACCATGTCCAGGCAACTGCTCAAGACCCTGGCCCTGGCCATCGAACTGGCCGAGCGCCGGCGCGATGCCGCCAGCCAGGTGCTGGGCCAGGCCCAGCAGCGCCGCGTCGCGGCCGAACAGCAGCTCTCCCAGCTCAGCAGCTATGCGCAGGAGACCGAGCAGCGCTGGGAGTCGCAGGCGCGCATCAGTGCGCTGCCCGAACTCATGCTGCACCACCACCGCTTCATGGCGCGGCTCGACGAGGCCATCGGCATGCAACGCCGCGCCGTCGCCGAGCAGCTGCGCCGCGAGGAGGTGGCGCGCCAGGCGCTGCTGCAGGCCGAGCTGCGCGTGGCCACGCTGCGCCAGGCCGTGCGCCGCAAGGAAGAGGCGATCGCCCTGGTGCAGACACGCCGCGAGCAGCGGCAGACCGATGAACAGGCCGCCGTGCGCCACGCCCTGACGCGGCGCCAGCAGGCCGAGGAGGAAGAGCATGGGCATTGAAAAGGGATCGGCCGCGAACCACGCGCATGTGGCGCCTGCGCAGCGGCAGGGCGCAGCCGCGAAAGGTGGCGCGGGACAGGCCGCGGCCGGCGGTGACTTCCTCGCCCTGATGGCGGCGCTCGGGGACGGTGCCGGCCCGGTGGACGGCGAGGATGCGGCCTTGGCGCTCGGCGCCGAACCGGCCGAGGGGCCGCATGGCCGGCGCAAGGGTGGTGCGGCGCCGGCCGATGCGTTGCCGGCCGATGCGGCCGCGCTGGCTTTGCTGCAGCCGGCGCCACCGTCGCCGCCGCGCGCGTCGGCCGACACCGCTGCGCTGGCCGCACAGGCCGATGGGGGCCATCCCGCCGTGGCCGAAGACGTTGCCAGCCGCGCCGACCAGGGCCGGGGGCTGCAAGGCGGCCTGGCTGGCGCCGATGGTGTGCCCGAATCGCTGGCCGCGGGCGCAGGCGATCCACGCACGGCGCCGCACTACGCCAGCGTGTTCGAGCAGCTGCAGCAGCACCTGGCTGCGCGCGAGAAGGCGGACCAGTCGGCCCTGCGGCAGACGCCTGCGATGGCAGCGCAGGCCGCCGCGCAGCGTGAGGCGCGCGAGACGGCCCGCGCCGAGCGCAGCGGACTGCCGCCGCTGGCCGGCGCCGCGCGGGCCGATGCGCAGGCCGTGTTGCCGGTGGCCGAGCTGACAGCCGTCGGCGGCGGCACGGCCGCACGCAGCGGCGGGCAGGACGCCGGCGACGGCGCGGGCAGGCATGGGGGGACGCATGACGGCGCCGGCTGGGCAGCGCCGGACTTCACCCCCACGGTGCAGTACGACGCCTCGCTCGCCAACCTGGACCCTTCGGCCCAGCCCGACACGGCCTTCGACCGGCAGCTGTCTGAACAGCTGCGCCATTGGGCGAGCCAGGGCGTGCGCAGCGCCGAGCTGACGGTGGGCACCAGCGAGCCGGTGCAGGTGCGCATTGCGCTGGATGGCAACGAGGCCCAGGTGCAGTTTCGGGCCGAGCATGCCGCCACGCGCGAGATGCTGGCCGGCAGCGTCGACCAGTTGCGCGACATGTTGGGCGCCCAGGGCCTGGTGCTGTCGGGCCTGTCGGTCGGTGCCCACGAGGCCAGCGGTGGCCGCGGCCAGGCAGGCGATGGCTCCAGCACGGGACACGGCCCGCGCCCCGCTGCAGCCCGATCGGAAGCGGTGGCCGAATCGGTTGCGGCCGCGCCGCGCCGCGCCACCGGCGCACTGGACCTGTATGTCTGACGGCAGCAGGGTATATATGCCTGTTTTTCCAGCCTAATCCGCTGATCGGTTCGTCGATCCGGGTCAATAATCCGGGCAGCACCGATCCCAGCTCCGAAGACAAAGGAAACCGCCGTGTCCGCTCCTGCTGCTGCCGACGCCGCACCCAAGCCCAAGGGCAAGAAACCTCTCATCCTGGGTGTCGTGGCCGTGGTGCTGCTGGCCGTGGCCGGCGCCGCCTGGATGCTGCTGGGCCGCGGCCATGCCGAGGAGGAGCAGGCGGCAGCGCCTGCGCCGGCCGCCCATCCCAAGAAGAGCAAGGACACCGCACCGCCCGTCTACCTCCCGCTGGACAACATGGTGGTGAACCTGGCCGACGCCGGCGGTGAAAAGTTCGCCCAGGTCGGCGTGACGCTGGAGGTCATGGACCAGAAGACGTCCGACCAGGTCAAGGCACACCTGCCCGGTATCCGCAGTGCGGTCTTGATGCTGGTGTCGCAGCGCACCTCGGAAGAGCTGCTCACGCGCGACGGCAAGGAGAAGCTCGCCCACGACATCCTGCGCGAGGCCTCGGCACCGCTGGGATACGAGGTCGAGGAAGACGAGCCGCCGGCCCAGGAAGGCAAGCCGCGCAAGCGTCCCCGTCCGGTGGCGTTCAATCCGATCTACCGCGTCCTGTTCTCCAGTTTCATCATCCAGTGATCGGGCCACGCCATGAGTGAGTCGTTCCTGTCGCAGGAAGAGGTCGATGCCCTGCTGGAGGGCGTCACCGGCGAGAGCCAGAAGGCGGTCGAGGAGGTCGTCGAGACCGGCGAGATCCGCAACTACGACATCTCCAGCCAGGAGCGCATCGTCCGTGGCCGCATGCCGACCATGGAGATCGTGAACGAGCGGTTTGCACGCAACTTCCGGGTGGGCCTGTTCAACCTGATCCGCCGCAGCCCGGAGATCTCGGTCGGCACGGTGACCGTGCAGCGCTACAGCGCCTTCCTGCGCGAGCTGGCCGTGCCCACCAACTTCAACATCATGGCCGTGCGCCCCCTGCGCGGCAGCGGGCTGGTGGTGTGCGAGCCCTCGCTGGTCTTCGGCGTGATCGACACGCTGTACGGTGGTGCGGGCAAGTACCACACGCGCATCGAGGGGCGCGAGTTCTCGGCCACCGAGCAGCGCGTGATCAACCGGCTGCTGGACGTGATCTCGGGCGAGTACAAGAAGGCCTGGCACGGCATCTATCCGCTGGAGCTGGACTACCAGCGCTCGGAGATGCAGCCGCAATTCGCCAACATCGCCACGCCCAGCGAGATCGTGGTGTCCACCGCGTTCCAGCTGGAGATCGGCGACATCGCGGGCGTCATCCACGTCTGCATCCCGTACTCCACGCTGGAGCCGATCCGCGACGTGCTGTATTCGTCCACGCAGGGCGATTCGGTCGAGGTCGACCGGCGCTGGGTGTCGGTGCTGTCGCGCGAGATCCAGTCGGCCGAGGTCACGCTGGTGGCGGAGCTCGCCCAGGCCGATGCCACGGTGGAACAACTGCTCGCCATGAAGCCGGGCGACTTCATCGAACTCGAGCGCCAGCCCAGCATCACCGCCACGATCGGCGGCGTGCCCATCTTCGAGTGCCAGTACGGCACGCACAACGCCAAGTACGCGATCCGCATCGAGGAATGCCTGCGCGGCAACGACATCCATCCGGAGGACCGCCATGGCCACTGAAGATCCCAAAGACAACGCAGAAGAAGATCCGATGGCCGCCTGGGCCGAGGCCCTGGAGGAGCAGAAGACCGCCACGCCCGACCCCGAGCAGGGCGGCCCGCTGTCCGGGGCCGAAGCTGCGCCGCGCCAGGCCTTCAACAAGGACGGCACCATGCAGGACATCAACATGGTGCTGGACATCCCGGTCACCCTGTCGGTGGAACTGGGACGCGTGAAGGTGCCGATCAAGTACATCCTGCAACTCGCGCAGGGCTCGGTGGTCGAGCTCGACGCCTTGGCGGGCGAACCCATGGACGTGCTGGTCAATGGCTACCTGATCGCCCAGGGCGAGGTGGTGGTCGTCAACGACAAGTTCGGCATCCGCCTGACGGATGTGGTGACGCCCTCGGAGCGCCTGCGCCGCGTCAGCCGCGGAGGCTAGATGGACCACCCCCAGTCTGCGCGCACTGCGTGCGCTCCGCCAACCCCCTCCAGGGGGCGCCGCCAGCGGCCTGGCAGAGCCAGTTCCGCGGCGGCCGCTGGCATGGCCTGCTCCGCGGCCGTTGGCGCCGCTGCGTGCCTGCCGCAGCCGCTCGCCGTTGTCGTGGGTTGCTGATTCACCGTATCGGAGACCATGTCGATTTCTTCCCAGACCCTGCTGGTCGTGGCCCTGTTCGTGGCGGCGCTGTGCACGCTGCCCTGGGCCGTCAAGTGGCTGCAGCGGCGCGTGCAGGGCGGCATGGCCGCGGCCGGCCCGGCCTCGCGCCTGGTCGGCGCGCTGGCCGTGGGGCCGCAGCAGCGCGTGGTGACAGTGGAGGTGGGCCCGCCCGGCGCGCGCACCTGGCTGGTGCTCGGCGTGACCGCGCAGTCGGTCAACCTGCTGCACAGCATGCCGGCCAGCGCGCCCGATTTCGCCGGTGCGCTGGTGAAGGCCGAGGCCGCGCCGGTGCCGGCTGCGTCCGAGGGGAGGCCATGAACCGGCGCCTGGCCGCGTTGGCAGGTCTTGCCCTGCTGGCCGGGCCCGCGCTGGCGCAGAACAACGCGCAGCTGCCGCTCATCATCGGCAGCGGGCCTGGCGGCAGCAGCTACTCGGTGCCGATCCAGACGCTGCTGTTCTTCACGGCGCTGTCCTTCCTGCCGGCCATCCTGCTCATGATGACGGGCTTCACGCGCATCGTGATCGTGCTGTCGCTGCTGCGCCAGGCGCTGGGCACGCAGTCTGCGCCGCCCAACCAGGTCGTCGTGGGGCTGTCGCTGTTCCTCACCTTCTTCGTGATGGGGCCGACGCTGGACAAGGTCTACCAGGAAGCCTATGTGCCCTACACCACCAATGCGCTGAACTTCGAGCAGGCGGTGGCGCGCGGCGAGGCACCGATGCGCGAGTTCATGCTCAAGCAGACGCGCCAGTCCGACTTCTCGCTGTTCGCGCGGCTGGCACAGCTCGATGCCTCGGTCACGGCCGAGACGGCGCCGCTGCGGGTGTTGGTGCCCGCCTTCGTGACCAGCGAGCTCAAGTCGGCCTTCCAGATCGGCTTCATGATCTTCATCCCCTTCCTGGTGATCGACATCGTGGTGGCCAGCGTGCTGATGTCGCTGGGCATGATGATGCTGTCGCCGGTGCTGGTGGCGCTGCCGTTCAAGCTCATGGTGTTCGTGCTGGCCGACGGCTGGAACCTGCTGATCGGCTCGCTCGCCTCCTCGTTCGCGCGATGAGCCCGCAGTTCGTCCTCACGCTGGGCCAGGAGGCGCTCACCCTCCTGCTCATGGTCGCCGCCCCCGTGCTGGGCATCGTGCTCGTGATCGGCCTGGTGATCAGCATCTTCCAGGCCATCACGCAGATCCACGAGGCCACGCTGTCGTTCGTGCCCAAGCTGATCGCCGCGCTGCTGGTGCTGGCCCTGGCCGGCCCCTGGATGCTGACCACGCTGGTGGACTACGTCCGTCGCATGATCGAGATGATTCCGCAGTTGCCGCAGTGACATGAGCCCACCCCGTTCGGCTGGCGCACTGCGTGTAGCCAGCCCATCTTCCTCCGGGGGCGCACCCGGCGGTCCGGCAGAGCCGGCCCCGCGGGTGCGCTCGCATGGCCTGCTCCGCGGCCTTCGGTGCCGCTGCGTGTGAGCCGGCAGCGCAGACTGCGCAGGGCACGCCGAGCGACATGATCACCTTCAGCGAAGCACAGCTGGTCGCCTGGATCTCGCCGATCCTGTGGCCCTTCCTGCGCGTGCTGGCGCTGTTCACGGCCATGCCAATCGTCTCCATGCGCGCCGTGCCGGTGCGCGCGCGCGTGGCGCTGGCCTTCCTCATCGCGGTGGCGGCCCAGCCCACGCTGGTGGGCCAGCCCGTCATCGGCATCGACAGCCCCCAGGCGCTTGGCGCGGTGGTGCAGCAGGTGGGCATTGGCCTTTCCATCGGTTTCGCGGTGCGGCTGGTGTTCACGGCCGTGGAACTGGCCGGTGAACTGGTGGGCCTGCAGATGGGGCTGAACTTCGCCGCCTTCTTCGATCCGGCCAGCAACGCGCAGGTCAGCGCCGTGTCGCGCTTTCTCGGAACCATGTCGATGCTGCTGTTCGTCGTGGTCGATGGTCACCTGATGGTGCTGATGGCGGTGGTCCGCAGCTTCGATGCGTTCCCTGCGGACGGGAACTTCCTCGATTCGCTGGCGCGGCTGCAGATGCATGGCCTGGGCCGCGAGATCTTCGCCAGTGC
>CAJYRH010000046.1 GCA_913776795.1 uncultured Pseudorhodoferax sp.
CTCGTCACCATCGGCGTTGTTCACAGCGTGCGTGGCGGCCGACCAGCACCACGCAAGCCCGGGGGCAATCGGCGTGCCGGTTCAGGCCATCGCGTCTTCGAGCACGACGCCGGCCTTGGCCAGCTCCAGCCGGTACTGCTCCCAGCCCGAGGCCGGCACGGTTTCGCCGCGGCGGTCGGAGATGGCAGCCAGTGCCTGCTGCACCTTGGCTGCGGCCTCCGGGCCGCCGCCGATGTGCACGCCTTGCGTCATGGTCACGTGGGCGCATTCGAAGCTGCCCGCGCCAGCCAGCAGCACCATGCGCGTGGGTGCATCGGCGCCGACCAACGGCACCAGGCCCGGGCTGACCTTTTGCGGGGCGAGATGCTCCAGCGCCTGTTCGGACAGCAGGCCTTCGGTCATGCGCGTGGCGGCGCTGGGCGCCAGGCAGTTCACGCGGATGCCGTACTTCTCGCCTTCCAGCGCCAGCGTCTGCATCAGGCCCACCAGCGCCATCTTGGCCGCGCCGTAGTTGGCCTGGCCGAAGTTGCCATACAGGCCGGAGGACGAGGTCGTCAGCACGATGCGGCCGTGCTTCTGATGGCGCATCGGCTCCCAGGCGGCCTTGATCGCGTGCACGGCGCCCATCACATGCACCTCGAACACGGCGCGGTAGTCGTCCATCGTCATCTTGGCGAACGAGCGGTCGCGCAGGATGCCGGCGTTGCAGACCAGGATGTCGATGCGGCCCCAGCGGCCCACGGCTTGGGCCACCATGGTCTGCATGTCGCTCTGGCTGGTGGCGTCGCCGCCATCGGCCATGGCCTCGCCGCCAGCAGCCTCGATCTCGCGCACCACGGCTGCCGCACCCGCGCCCACGTCGTTCACCACCACGCACGCGCCATGGCGTGCCAACTCCAGTGCGTGCGCTCGGCCCAG
The DNA here is from genome assembly GCA_913776795.1 of uncultured Pseudorhodoferax sp. The sequence continues at coordinate 919 of CAJYRH010000046.1, forward strand.
GCCACCGCCTGCGCCGGTGACGATGGCGACCTTGCCTTTCAACATGTGGTTCATTCCCTGTCCTTTGGCTTTCGGTTGTTCAATGTGAATGCTGTGAGGTCGAGCGTTGTGCGCGGGCCGAGGCCACCGGGTAGCCTTCTCCGCGAATGTCCCCCGCCAGGGCCGCAGGCGGCCCAGGCTCCTCCTTTATTTCGCTGCGAAGGCCACCCGATGCCCTCGACCCTGGACACGTCGCGTCGTGCTCGCCGGTCAAGCGCGAGGCGTCCAGACCGCGACGATGGTGTGCTCCACGCAGCGAAATAAAGGAGGAGCCCCGGGTCGCCCTGCGGCCCGGGGCGGGGGACATTCGCGGAGTGGAGTACACCGTCGGCGTGGTTCGGCCCATCACCGTCGTGCGCCCGCTCCCGCACCTGTGTCCAACTAAAACGCCACCGCATTGCCACCCTTGAGCTGCAACATCGCACGCGCCTCGGCCGGCGTCGCGACCTCCAGCGACAACTCCGCCAGGATGCGCCGGATCTTGCGCACCTGGTCCGCGCACGACATCGCCAGTTCGCCCTTGCCCAGGTACAGGCTGTCTTCCAGGCCGACACGCACGTTGCCACCCATCACCGCGCCCATGGCCAGCAGCGGCATCTGGTGGCGGCCCGCCCCCAGCACCGAGAAGCGGTAGCCGCCACGGCCGAACAGCCGGTCGGCCGTCGTGCGCATCGTCACCAGGTTCTCCGGGTCCGGGCCCATGCCGCCCAGGATGCCGAAGATGCTCTGGATGAACAGCGGGCCTTCGATCAGGCCCTCGTCGACGAAATGCGCCAGGTTGTACAGGTGCCCCAGGTCGTAGCACTCGAACTCGAAGCGCGTGCCGCAGTCGTCACCCAGCACCTTGAGGATGTGCTTGATGTCGCGGAAGGTGTTGCGAAAGATCAGGTCTTCCATGCCCTCGATGTACGGCTTCTCCCAGTCATGTTTCCACGCGGAAATGCGCCTTACCGCAGGGTGGATGGAGAAGTTCATCGAGCCCATGTTCAGCGAGCACATCTCCGGCTTCAGCTGCAGCGGGTAGGCCAGGCGTTCCTCCAGCGTCATGCGCGTGCTGCCCCCGGTGGTGATGTTGATCACCGCGTCGGTCGCGTCGCGGATGCGCGGCACGAACTGGTCGAACACCTTCGGGTCTGCGCTCGGCCGGCCATCGGCCGGATCGCGCGCGTGCAGGTGCAGGATGGCGGCGCCGGCCTCGGCCGCGTCGATGGCCTGCTGCGCGATCTGGTCGGGCGTCAGCGCCAGGTGGGGCGACATCGACGGCGTGTGCACCGAGCCGGTGACGGCGCAGGAGATGATGACCTTGTCGGTGCCGGAGGTCTTGGGAGGGGGCATGGGGTTGTCCTGTGGTGGGATGCGTTCAGACGGCCAGCCACTGCGCCTGCAGTTCGGTGTTCTCGGCCAGTTCGCGCGGCGTGCCTTCGAAGACGATCTGGCCGTGGCCCATCACGCAGACGCGGGTGGACACCTTCAGCGCGATCGCCAGCTTCTGCTCCACCAGCACCACCGAGACGCCCTTGCGGTGCATGTCTCGGATGCATTCGGCCACGTCGGCGACGATCCTGGGCGCGAGTCCTTCGGTCGGTTCGTCGATGAGGATCACGCGCGGGTTGCCCAGCAGCGATCGGCAGATCGTCAGCATCTGCTGCTCCCCGCCCGACAGGCTGCCGGCCCTGGTGTTGCGGCGTTCGCGCAGCCGCGGGAAGTAGCTGAACATGTCCTCCAGCGTCCAGCGCGCGGCGCCGGCAGGGGCGCTCTGCTCGCCCATGCGCAGGTTCTCGTCCACGCTGAGGTTGGCGAACACCTCGCGTTCCTCGGGCACATAGGCCAGGCCGGCGCGGCAGATGGTGTAGGGGCGCACGCCGGCCAGCTCGCGTCCGGCCAGGCGGACGCTGCCGGATGTGGGCGGCACCAGGCCCATGATGGCCTTCATGGTGGTCGAGCGGCCGGCGCCGTTGCGGCCCAGCAGGCTCACGATCTCGCGGTGCCCGACGGCGAAGCGCACGCCGTGCAGGATGTGGCTCTTGCCGTAGTGGGCGTGCAGGTCGTGCACGGCGAGCAGGGGGCCGACGTCGGCCGCTGGCTTCGCAACGGCTTCATCAAGTACAGCGCTCATGCCGTCAACTCCTCACCCAGATACGCTTCCTTCACGGCAGCGCTGTTGCGGATCTCGTCGGGCGTGCCGGATGCGATGACCTGGCCGTAGACCAGCACGCTGATGCGGTCGCTGAGCGAGAACACCACGCGCATGTCGTGCTCCACGATCAGCAGCGCGCGGCCCTGGGTCACTTCGCGGATCAGGTCGGCGGTGTAGGCCGTCTCTTCGTTGGACATGCCGGCCATGGGTTCGTCGAGCAGGATCACCTGCGGGTCGGACGCCAGCGCCATGGCGATCTCCAGCGAGCGTTGTTCCGAGTACGCCATCTCGCCGGCGACCGTGTCCGCGCGGTGCGTCAGGCGGAACTGCTCCAGCAGCGCCTCGGTGCGCTCGCGCACCGGCACGTCGCGCGAGATGCGGCGCCAGAAGGTGTACTGCACGCCGCCTGCACGCATCACGGCCAGGCGCAGGTTCTCGAACACGCTGAGCTTGGGAAAGATGTTGGTGATCTGGAACGAGCGCGCCAGGCCGCTCCGGTTGATCTGCTGCGGCGAGCGGCCGTCGATGCGCTGCCCGTTCAGCCGGATCTCGCCCGCACTCGGCGTGAAGTTGCCCGACACCAGATGGAACACGGTGGACTTGCCGGCACCGTTCGGGCCGATCAGCGCGTGGCGCTCGCCCGGCATCAGGTCGAGGTCCACGCCGCGGATGATCTCGGTCTCGCCGAATGACTTGCGCAGGCCGCGCAGTGCCAGGACAGGCTCGCGCACCCGATGGCCTCCGGCTGCGCCTTCGGAGCGGGCACCTTGGGGCTTCACTGCGACGCTCATGCCAGGCTCCTTGCCGCCATCGGCGCGACGTCCACGGTGCGCTCGGCATGGCGGCCCTGCAACCGGCCATGGCCGAGCCGCACCGCCCAGGCCAGCAAGGCGCCGCCGGACAGCAGCGCCGACGGTACCAGCCAGGTCAGCGCGGACGCCGGGAGCCACGCGCGGCCTGCGAGCGTGATGGGTGGCCAGTCCGCGGTGGGATTGGCGTCGGCCAGCGCGCGGTAGTCCTGCGCGAAGATGCGTTGCAGCAGTTCCACGAGGAAAGCCAGGCCGCCTGCCACCAGCACGCTGGCCAGCAGCGATGCCAGCAGCAGCGGCAGCACGGCCCCCAGGCCGAAGCGCTGGCGCAGCCGGCTCCACAGGCCGAACAGGCCGGCCAGGCCATCGGGCACGTACAGCATGACCAGCAGGAACACGATGCCCTGGTACAGCAGCCACGACACGGTGAGGTCGGACACCGCGTAGCCGAAGAAGGTCATCAGCGAGGCGCCCAGCGCCGGGCCCAGGAACACCTTCACGCCGCCGATGTAGCTGTTGAGGACCACGGCGGCCGACAGCGTGGCGTCGAACACCACGTAGTTCACCGCTTCGTTGCTGACCACCTGCAGGCCGCCCGCCACGCCCGCGAACATGGCGGAGATGGAGAACACCATCACGCCCAGGCGGTGCACGTCGTAGCCCAGGAAGGCCAGGCGGTGACTGTTCTCGCGCAGGCCCAGCGCCAGCCGGCCGGCCGGCGTGCGCGTGTAGAAGAACAGCAGCGCCAGCGAGCCCAGCACCCAGGCCAGCGTGAGGTAGTACACCTCGACCGTGCTGCCGAAGGTGAACCCCATCCACGGCTGGCGCATGCCGGACACGCCGGCCTCGCCGCCGAACCAGCCCTTCAGGTGCGGCGCCAGCGAGTGCAGCAGTTCGGCGATTGCCAGCGTGATCATGGCGAAGTAGGTGCCCGAGCGCTTGGTGGCGAACCAACCCGCGCCAATGCCCACCAGCAGCCCTGCGGCAGCGCCCGCCAGCGGCAGCAGCGGGGTGGGCAGCAGGCCCGTGCCGCCGAACGCGTTCATGGCGTGGATGGTGGCGAACGCGCCCACGCCGAAGTAGGCCGCATGGCCGAACGACAGCATGCCCGCCTGGCCGCAGACCACGTTGTAGGCGGTGGCGAACAGGGCGGCGATCAGCATCTGGATGGCCGCGTTGAGCAGCCCGGGCGTCAGCAGCGCCGGCGCCAGCGCGAGCAGGGCCACGCCTGCGCCGACCAGCAGCGCGGCCGAGCCGGCCTGGATCCGCTTCATTGTTTTTCTCCCATCAGCCCGGCGGGCCGCAAGGTCAGGATCAGCAGCATCAGCGCGAAGGGCAGCGTGGCCGCCAGGCTGGACAGCTTGAGCGTGAGCAGGCCGCCCACGCCTTCGGCCCAGTCGCGCGCACCGATGAAGGCGAGCAGATCGGCCAGCGTGGCGTCGATGCCCACGGCGAAGGAGGTGATCACGCCGATCCGCAGCGAGGCCAGCATGGCGCCCTGCAGCGAGCCCAGGCCGCCGACCACCACCACCACGAAGATGGTCACGCCCAGCTCCAGCGCCATGTTGGGGTTGGTCGTGTAGAACGCGCCGGCCACGGCACCGGCCAGCCCGGCCAGCCCGGCGCCGAAGCCGAACACGCCCATGAACACCAGCGGCACGTTGTGGCCCAGGGCCTCGGCCATGCGCGGCCGGTGGATGGCCGAGCGCACCACGATGCCAACGCGCGTGCGCGTGAGCAGCAGGTGGATGGCGATGAACATGCAGATGGCCAGGCCGCCCATGAACAGCCGGTAGGCCGGGTAGTTCATCGCACCGAGCGAGAAGGCGGAGAAGTCCAGCGCGGCGGGCAGCCGGTAGTTGACCGGGTAGTTGCCGAACACCAGCTTGACCAGCTCGGTGATGATGAACGACAGGCCGAAGGTCAGCAGCAGCTCGTGCGCATGGCCGTGGTGGTGCACCTTGCGCAGCAGGTAGCGCTCGACGACCACGCCGACTGCCGCCACCAGCAGCGGCGCTGCCACCAGCGCCCACCAGAAGCCCAGAACGGGCTGCAGGGCGAACGCGCAGTACGCGCCCAGCATGTAGAACGAGGCGTGCGCGAAGTTCAGCACGCCCATCATCCCGAAGATCAGCGTGAGACCTGCGGACACCATGAACAGCAGCAGGCCGTAGATGACGCCGTTGAGCAGCGA
>CAJYRH010000047.1 GCA_913776795.1 uncultured Pseudorhodoferax sp.
CGTCCAGCGCCAGGAGATCGAGTTGCCTGCCGAGGCGCCGGACAGCTTCGCCAGCTTCCAGAGCCTCGTGCGGCCGATGTTCGACGTGGTGCGGCTGCAGGCAGACGAGCCGTTCTTCGCACGCGCATCCATCACCGTCCTGCCCGACGTGCTGCTGGCGCGCGCGGTCAATGCCGGGGTACGGTTCGAACGCAACCACCGCGCGATTGCACGGTCAGGCATCGACGACATTCTGGTGCTGGCATACCTCGGCGGCTCGTTCCGGTGCGAAATCGATGGCAGCCAACGCGTGGTGCAGGCCGATGAGATCGCCTTCTTCGACCTGGGGCGGCCTTTCAGCATCCAGAGCGAGCGGGTGGACAACCTTTCGCTGCACATCACGCGTCGCCGCCTGGCGGGATTGCTCGCGTCGATGGCCGATGTCCATGGCTTCGTTCTGCGGCGAGGTGCCATACGCGAGATGCTGCTGACGCAGATGCGCACGTACCACGCCCTTGCGCCCCAGATCACCGCCGCTGAATCGCCGTCCTTCAGCGATGCGATGGTCCAGCTGATCGCAGGGGCCCTGCAGCACGCCAAGCGCCCAGCCGCCGGGACCGCCACGCATGCAGGGCCGGCCTCGCTGACCGACATGACGAATTTCATCGAAGCGCAGCTGGCACGCCCCGACCTTGGCCCGGACGATCTGATACGGGCCTTCGGCCTGTCCCGGGCCACGTTGTACAGGCTCTTCGAGCCGCTGGGGGGCGTGGCCGCCTACATTCTGGACCGCAGGCTGCACCGGGCCCTGCAGTCCATGACCGCGCCCAATCCTGCCCATGCGCGTTTGAAGCAGCTGGCTCATGCCGTGGGCTTCGCTCACCCGACCTCGTTCAGCCGTGCGTTCAAGAAGCGCTTCGGCATGGCACCCCACGAAGTGCGGGCCCTGCGGACGTATCCGGACGGCGTGCAATCCACCGCATGGCGCCAGGCCATGCACACCCGTTCGGCAAGCCTCGAAGCGGCGACGCCCCTGCAGGCCGCCGCCACATCGGCAGCACAGGCCGAACCAGCCACGCTGGCGGCCGTTGCCGCACCGGCGGCCGTCGCCGCCGACCACTGATCGGGTCGACGACTGGACACGGGGGCACACGCGGGAGAACGCCGCCCCCCGGCCCCTCTTTCCCACCATTCCCAACAGCTTTCGAACACCATGCGCATCGCCACCTGGAACGTCAACTCGCTGACTGCCCGACTGGGCCACGTACTGACCTGGCTGTCCACCAACCCGGTGGACGTGCTGTGCCTGCAGGAGCTGAAGATGACGGACGACAAGTTCCCGCTGGACGCGCTGCGCGAGGCGGGCTACGAATCCGCCGTGTTCGGCCAGAAGACCTACAACGGCGTGGCCATGCTCTCGCGCACGCCGGTGCGCGAGGTCGTCAGGAACATCGTCGGCTTCGACGACGAACACGCGCGCGTGATCGCGGCTACCGTGGACGGCCCGACCGGCCCGATCCGCGTGGTCAACGGCTACTTCGTCAATGGCCAGGCGCTGGACTCGGACAAGTTCGTCTACAAGATGAACTGGCTCAATGGCCTGCAGGCCTACCTGCGCGCCGAGCTGGAGGCACACCCGCAACTGGTGCTTCTGGGCGATTTCAACATTGCCCCTGACGACCGCGACACCTACGACCCCGTGGGACTGGCCGGCACCATCCACCACTCCGCGCAGGAACGCGCGCAATTCCAGGCGCTGCTGGACCTGGGCCTGACGGACAGCTTCCGCATGTTCGAGCAGCCGCCCAAGAGCTTCAGCTGGTGGGACTACCGGATGCTCGGCTACCAGAAGAACCGCGGGCTGCGCATCGACCACATCCTCGTGAGCGAGGCGGTCAAGCCGCAGGTCAAAGGCTGCACGATCGACCGCGTGCCGCGCAAGTGGGAAAAGCCCAGCGACCACGCACCCGTGGTGCTGGAGATCTGACCCCTTGCGTCTTCGCGCCCCCCTTGCAAGGGGCGCGGCCTACTTTGAAGGGGCGCTGCCAGCGTCAGGGCAGGGCCGGCTTCGCAGGGGCCATCGGCCTGGCGCGCTAGGCGGCCATCGCCGGCGCGCCATGCGGGCCGCCACCGGGACTGCCGTCGGCACGCGGCGAGATGGCCTATTCCAGGCCCAGTTCCTGGATCTTGCGCGTGATGGTGTTGCGGCCGATGCCAAGCTTCTGCGCGGCCTCGATGCGGCGCCCACGCGTGTTGTTCAGCGCGGTCAGGATCAGCTTGGACTCGAAGCGGCGTGTGAGCACGTCCCAGACGTCGTGGCGGTCGGCCGCCAGCAACTCCAGCGCCTCGGCCTCCAGGCCGCGCTCCCAGACGGCTGCGGCGCTGCCGCCCGGCGAGGCCAGGGGCTCGGACACGGGCAACGGTTCGCCCGCCAGGGGATCGGGACCGGAGCTGCTCGCCACCGGCTCCAGCGCCTCGTGGCTGGCCGCGGGACGCGGTGCGGGCGCCGGCGCGGTCGCCGCTGCGCCGGCCGCAGAAGCCGTCAGCACCTCGGGCGGCAGGTCCTTGGCCTCGATGACCTGGGAGGGCGCCATCACGGTGAGCCAGTGGCACACGTTCTCCAGCTGGCGCACGTTGCCGGGAAAGTTGAACAGGCCCAGTTGCGCCAGCGCGGCGTCGGAGATGCGCTTGGGCTCCACGCCCAGTTGCGCGGCGCTTTGCTGCAGAAAGTGGCGCGTGAGCATGGGCACGTCTTCCTTGCGCTCGCGCAGCGCCGGCAGGCGCAGGCGGATGACGTTCAGGCGGTGGAACAGGTCCTCGCGGAACACGCCTTCGCGCACGCGCTGCTCCAGGTCCTGGTGGGTGGCGGCAATCACGCGCACATGGGCCTTGACGGCGTTGTGGCCGCCGACGCGGTAGAAGTGGCCGTCGGAGAGCACGCGCAGCAGCCGCGTCTGCAGGTCGAACGGCATGTCGCCGATCTCGTCGAGGAACAGCGTGCCGCCCTCGGCCTGCTCGAAGCGCCCGCGCCGCATGGTCTGCGCACCCGTGAAGGCGCCGCGCTCGTGGCCGAACAGCTCGGACTCCAGCAGGTCCTTGGGGATGGCGGCCGTGTTGATCGCCACGAAGGGGCCGTTGGCGCGCGGCGAGTGCTTGTGCAGCGCGCGCGCCACGAGCTCCTTGCCCGAGCCCGACTCGCCCGTGATCATCACCGTCACGTTGCTCTGGCTGAGCCGGCCGATCGCGCGGAACACGTCCTGCATGGCCGGGGCCTGGCCCAGCATCTCGGGCGCGGCGGACATGCGCTCCTCGGAAACCTCCTCGCGCTGACTTTCCTCCACCGCGCGGCGGATCAGCTCCACGGCCTTGGGCAGGTCGAACGGCTTGGGCAGGTATTCGAAGGCGCCGCCCTGGAAGGCCGAGACGGCGCTGTCCAGATCGGAGAAGGCGGTCATGATGATGACCGGCAGGCCGGGATGCAGCTCCTTGACCTTGCCCAGCAGATCCAGGCCCGAGCCACCCGGCATGCGGATGTCGCTGACCAGGATCTGCGGCCCGTCCTCGTCACCGGCGCCCTCCAGGGCGGCCAGCACTTCGCGTGGATTGGTGAAGCTGCGCGTGGGCAGGTTCTCGCGCAACAGCGCCTTCTCCAGCACGAAGCGGATGGATTGGTCGTCGTCTACTATCCAGATCGGCTTCATCGTCACCTCGGGTCGGCCCGCCTCGGAAGCCGAGAGCGGTTGCTCAGGGCAGCGGGATCAATAGCTTGAAATCGGTTCGGCCAGGGACGCTCTCGCATTCGATCAGTCCGTGGTGCTGTTGCACGAAGGTCTGCGCAAGCGTGAGCCCCAGTCCCGATCCCCCATCACGCCCCGACACCAGCGGGTAGAAGATGCGGCTCTTGATCGACTCCGGGACCCCTGGTCCGTTGTCGATGACATGCAATTCCAGTGCCAGTCGATAGCGCTGCTTACCAAAGGTAACCTGCCGGGCCACGCGCGTGCGCAGGATGATCTCTGCGTCTCCCGCGGCCACGCGTTCGGCCAAGGCCTGCGCCGCGTTGTGCGTGATGTTGAGCAGGGCCTGGATCAGCTGCTCGCGGTCGCCGCGGAACTCGGGGATGGAAGTGTCGTAGTCGCGCACGACCTTCAGGCCGCGCGGGAACTCGGCCACGATCAGCGAGCGCACGCGCTCGCAGACCTCGTGGATGTTCACGTCGCCCACCACGTGCGGGCGCCGGTGCGGCGCCAGCAGGCGGTCTACCAGCGCCTGCAGCCGGTCGGCCTCGTGGATGATGACCTGCGTGTACTCGATCAGGTCGCGCGAGTCGATCTCCATTTCCAGCAGCTGCGCCGCACCGCGGATGCCGCCGAGCGGGTTCTTGATTTCGTGCGCAAGGTTGCGGATCAACTCCTTGTTGGCCTGCGCCTGGTCGATCAGGCGCTCCTCGCGGTCCTGGCGCGCCTGCTGCTCCAGCGGCAGCAGCTCGATGATGATCTCTCCGGGCTCCTCGGCCGGCGCCACGATCACGTGCACGGGCAGCGGGTCGTAGGTGGCGCGTTTGAGGAAGGCGTCGTAGCGCAGCGCCGCGAACTCATTGCTCTGCGCGCCGTCGAGCGCGTTCTGCACGAGGTGCGGCTCGGTGAAGAAGTCGGCGAAGGACGAGCCCTCGATCGTTCGGCGCGAGAAGCCCAGCGCGTCCTCGAGCGCGGCGTTGGCGAACAGCACGGTGCCGTCGGCACGCAGCACCGTCACCAACGTGGCCAACAGGTCGAAGGTGTGGAAGCGCGAACTCGTCGCAGGCGAGACGGGCCGCACGGGCCGGGCCTTGCCGGTGGGGCTGCTGGGCGTGGTGGGGCTCATGGGGCGGCCGGGAGGCGCGCGATCTCGCGCTTGATGCCGGCGATGTCACTGTCGTTGCGGGCAATGGCGGCCTTCATCTCGGCCACGCGGTCCAGGTAGCGCTGGTGGTTTCGCCCCTCGATGCCCATCTTCTCGGGCTCGCCATTGTTGTAGTCCTTGAGCAGTTCGGCCTGGCGTGTCTCGGCCTTGCGCAGTTCGGCTTCGAGGATGCGGCGCGCCTCGGCGTCGCGCGTGCGCTGCGCGGCATCGTCGCTGCGCGGCGCGGCAGTGGCCGGTGCGCGCACCGGGCCAGGCGCCGCACCCGGGCGCGGCTTGGGCCCTTCGATGACCGTCACGTTGCCGCCTTCGACCAGCTTGCAGCCGCGCTGCTGCGCCTCGCGCGCATCGCGGATGCTGTTGGTGTATTCGTTGCCGCAGCGGTAGACCTGCGCCCAGGCCGTGGGCACGAGCATGGCGGAACTCAGGACAAGAACGATGGCAGTCTTCATGCGTCGGAAGGAAGAGGTCCGGGTCGGAGGGTCGCAGCGCATGGTAGCGCGCGGTTCTGAAGACCCCGGCCGCACGCCCCATGAAAAAAGGACGGCCGAAGCCGTCCCTTGGTGTGACCCCGCCGGCCGCCACAAGTTGCGGCGGACCGGCATGCGCCTTACAGCGAGTAGTACATGTCGAATTCGACCGGGTGCGGCGCCATGCGGAAGCGCGTCACCTCGCCCATCTTGAGCTCGATGTAGGCGTCCAGCATGGAGTCCGTGAACACGCCGCCCTTGGTCAGGAAGCTGCGGTCCTTGTCCAGGTACTCCAGGGCCTGGTCCAGGCTGTGGCAGACGGTGGGGACCAGCTTGTCCTCTTCCGGCGGCAGGTGGTACAGGTCCTTGGTGGCGGCTTCGCCCGGGTGGATCTTGTTCTCCACGCCGTCCAGGCCGGCCATCATCAGGGCCGAGAAGGCCAGATACGGGTTGGCGGACGGATCGGGGAAACGCGCCTCGATGCGGCGGCCCTTGGGGTTTGCCACGTAGGGGATGCGGATCGAGGCCGAGCGGTTGCGGGCCGAGTCGGCCAGCTTGACCGGGGCTTCGAAGCCGGGGACCAGGCGCTTGTAGCTGTTGGTGCCGGGGTTGGTGATGGCGTTCAGCGCGCGGGCGTGCTTGATGATGCCGCCGATGTAGAACAGCGCGAAGTCCGACAGGCCGGCATAGCCGTCGCCGGCGAACAGGTTCTTGCCGTCCTTCCAGATGGACTGGTGCACGTGCATGCCCGAGCCGTTGTCGCCGGCGTAGGGCTTGGGCATGAAGGTGGCCGTCTTGCCGTAGGTGTTGGCCACGTTCCAGACCACGTACTTCAGCACCTGCGTCCAGTCGGCGCGCTCGACCAGCGTGGAGAACTTGGTGCCGATCTCGTTCTGACCGGCGCCCGCCACTTCGTGGTGGAACACTTCGACCGGGATGCCCAGGGATTCGAGGATCAGCGACATCTCGGCGCGCATGTCCTGCGTGCTGTCGACCGGGGGCACCGGAAAGTAGCCGCCCTTGACTGTGGGACGGTGGCCGCGGTTGCCGCCTTCCAGCTTGGCGCCGCTGTTCCAGGGGGCTTCGTACTCCTCGATCTCGCTGAACACGCGGCCGGGCTCGTTGCTCCAGCGCACGCCGTCGAAGATGAAGAATTCGGGTTCCGGTCCGAAAAAGGCGGTATCGCCCAGGCCGGAGGCCTTCAGGTAGGCCTCAGCGCGCTTGGCAATGGAACGCGGGTCGCGGTCGTAGGCCTTGCCGTCGCCCGGCTCGATCACATCGCACTGCAGGAACAGCGTGGTCTCTTCGAAAAATGGGTCGATGTTGGCGGTGTTCGGGTCGGGCATGAGCTGCATGTCCGAGGCTTCGATGCCCTTCCAACCTGCCACCGAAGAGCCGTCGAACGCGTGGCCGGAGGTGAACTTGTCTTCGTCGAAGTGGGACACCGGCACGGTCACGTGCTGTTCCTTGCCACGGGTGTCGGTGAAGCGGAAGTCGACGAACTTGACTTCGTTCTCCTTCACCATTTTCATCACGTCTGCGACGGTCTTGGCCATCAAAAAGCTCCTGGGGGTTGGTTGGGGTCTACAGATAAGACGGTGAGGCGGATGCAGTTTCCATGCCAAATGGGTGCGCACCAAAACTGGCCGAGACGCGCAAACCAGTGCGCGAAAACCCGCCCGCGGCGGGGCCGCATCCTACAGTGCACGCGCACGAATGCCCATGCAATGCACTTTTTTGGTGCAATCTCATGCGATCCCCAAAATGATGCCGATCAACGCACCAATTCGGGGCCAAGCGCCAAGGCCTGCGCATGGAGATCCTGCAGCAGCTCGGCATAGGCCGGCGCGGCAGCCTCCGGCCGGCCTTTCACGCCGAGCTCGATGTGGCGGCCATGCTCCGGATGGTCGACGCTGGGCAGGCTGAACACCTTGACGCCGGCGTGGCTGCGCTCGATGCGTTCCATGAGGGGAACCAGGGCGGATTCCATGGCGCCATACACGATGACCGAGCGCTCGGTCCAGGCCGCCCGCTGGTGCAACGACGCGTAGTGCGTGTCCAGTACCCATTCGATCATCGGCCAGGCCATGACCGGAAAGCCGGGCACGAAATGCACATGGCCCAGGCTGAAGCCCGCGATCTTGTTGTACGGGTTGGGGATGATGGCCGCGCCTTCAGGGAACACGCCCATGTTCAGCCGGTGCTGGTTGTCGGGGCGGTCCGGTTCGAAGGGCAGGCCCTGCTCGCGCGCCACGTCCTGCATGCGCTCGCGGATGAGCACCGCGGCCTCGGGGTGCAGCACCAGCGGGCGGCCCAGGGCCGCGCCCGCGCACTGGCGGGTGTGGTCGTCCGGCGTGGCGCCAATGCCGCCGCAAGAGAACACCAGGTCACCCGAATCGAACGCCCGCGCCAGAGTGGCCGTGATGCGCTCGGGCGCGTCGCCCACGTAGTCGGCCCAGGCCAGTTGCATGCCGCGCGCAGACAACAGTTCGATGACCTTGGACATGTGCTTATCGGCGCGCTTGCCCGAAAGGATTTCGTCGCCAACGATGACCAGGCCGACCGCCGTCGGCACGGCGTCAGGGAGGGGGGAGTGGAGTGGGGGCATAAGAACGAGATGGGGAAGTGCCGCTGTCGCCCGTCTCCACGAGCACGGCGCTCGGCGCAGGCCAGGCGGCATCGGCCGGGCCCACCTGCACGCTGGCTGCCTGGGCCCGCAAGGCTTCGAGCGCGGCGAGCGCGTAGTGCGTGAACCACAGGGCTGAGAAGGCGAACACCAGGGTGTAGAGCCAGACCGAGACCGGCACCAACACCGGGGCCAGCACCACGGTCAACGCACCCCAGGCCCAGACCAGCGCTGGCGCGGCGCCCAGATAGCCGGTCAGCACGCCGAGCACCAGGAGCGTCAGCCGGTGCTGGCGCAGCAGAGCGGCGCGCTCGGCCTTGTCGGCATGCTCGGCCAGTACGTCGTATGACATGACACGGTAGGTCAGCCAGCCCCAGATCAGCGGCGGCAGCACCAGGACCAGCGGCGGCACCAGCCACAGCGGGATGGACAGCACCAGGACCACCAGCGCGGCCACGGTCGCCCACAGCGCGCCGAACAGGCTGCCCATGAAGGAGCCGCCGTGGCGCTTCTGCAGCCGCGGGAAGCGCCGCTCGCCGACCAGCGCGACCACCGACGGCGTGACCAGCCCCGCCACCAGCAGCAGCGACAGCACCACCACCACCGGCGTGACCAGAGCGACCAGCAGCAGCGGCGCAATGGCCGCTTGCACGCCGCCGAATCCCAGACCCTGCAGCCAGCCCATGACCGTGCCGAAGAGCGGCCAGCCGTGGAGCCAGGCGCGCATCCAGGCCACCGACGACTCCCAGAAGAAATAGCCCAGGCCCAGCGCGAGCGCGGCCATCAGCACCAACGGCAAGAGCGACAGCGCGATCACGCGCGGATGCAGGCAGTAAGCCACCGCGCGCCAGAAGGAATCCATGAGCAAACGCATGGTCCGAGGATACCTCGGTGCTCAGGCGCGCCCGAACAGGCGGAGTACCCCCAGCCACTGCTGGCGCCAGAAGCCGCGGCCGTAGTCGCGCAGGCCGCGCGGCCCAGGCTCGACCTGGTCGCGGATGCCGGTGGGGTCGTAGCGCAAGGTGAAGTCGGCCGTGCGCAGCAGCATGTCCCACCAGGGCAGCAGCACGCCGAAGTTGACGCCGCCGAGCTCTCGGGTCCCGCCGCCTGCCACCGCATGCGCTGCACTGCCTCCCAAGGAGCCCGTCGCACCTTGGGACCATCCGGCGGCATGGATGCGCCCCTGCGCCTCATGACCGATCCCGATGCTGTGGTGCCGTCGGTGGAAGCGCGGGCTCACCCAGAGCCGCTCGCCGAGGCGGCCGAACCACAGCCGCAGGTTGGCATGGTGGAAGTTTTCGGACAGCTGGGTCAGCGCCACGATGGCGACAAACTGCCCTGGCCCCACACCGATCAGCTGCGCCACCAGGACAAGGATGCCATCGCGCAGCAGGTCGTCCAGCAGGTGGTTGCGGTTGTCGCTCCACATCGTCATCTGGCGCTGCGAGTGGTGCAGCGCATGCAGGTTCCACCACCACTGGAAGCGGTGCTGTCCGCGGTGGATGCAGTAGTCGGCGAAGTCGAACACCAGCAGGTACAGCACGAAGCTGACCCAAGCCACGTCCGTCACGCCGGGCCACAGGCCGTCCAGGTGCCAGGTCGACAGGCCCTGCACGCGCAGCCAGCCGAACACATCGTCCATCCACGGCTCCAGCGTGAAGAACAGCGCGAGCCGGAACAGGCCCAGCCGGTGGACCAGGGTGTAGAGGATGTCGGTGCGGATGGCGGCGCGGTCGGTCACGGGTTCGACGGGCCGCCAGCGTTGTAGCGGGCCGATCACAAGGAGCATGGCGGCGATCTGCAGCAGGCCGACCAGCAGCCAGCCGGTGGCCGTGAACGCGTCCTCGAGCCAGCCGCCCAGACCCATGGCAAACACCACGGGCTGCACCAGCGCCTCGAACAGCCACTGCTGCGCCGTGCCGAACAGGTCGGTCAGCGACTCCACGGCGGGTCGTCCCTGTGCGCTGCAATCCAGCGTTGGTAGTCGGGATGGTCGCGCAGTGTGGCGAAGCAAAAGCCCCTGCTCTTGAGGCCTTCGATCAGTGGCTCCAGCACGGCCGGAGCCCATGGATCCTTGCGTGACCAGATGCCCAGGTGCGCCACCAGGATCTGGCCGGCCCGGATGTCGCGCAAGGCCTTTGCCAGCAGGTCGGCGTTCGGATAGCGCTCGCTGGGCAGCTCGTCGCCCAGGAAGCCGGCCGGCGCCCAGCCCACATGGGCATAGCCGCAGCCGCGCGCAACCGACAGCAGCGTCGGCGAGGTGCGCCCGCCCGGTGCGCGGAACAGCGGCAGCGGCGGCTGGCCCGTGATCTCCTCGAGCCGGCGCGCGGCGCGGCTGATCTCCTCGCAGTAATCAGCGGCCGTGAACAGCCGGGTCTGGCCGATGTGGGGCCCGGCCGAGGCGCGGATGCGAAAACGCGCCGTGCCGTCGCGGCCGGGCGCAACGTCGGCGCTCCAGTAGTCGTGGTCGAAGGTGTGGGAGGCGAAGGCGTGGCCTTCCTGCGCGCGCGCGCGCCACCAATCGGCCCAGTCGTTGCCCAGGCTGCCATCGCCCTGCTGCGTGGCTTCGTTGGCGGCGAAGAAGGTCACGCGCACGTCCTGGCGCTTGAGTACCTCGGCGATCAGCGGGGCCACGCCCATGTGCCCGGTGTCGAAGGTCAGGTAGAGCGGCCGCGTGCAGTTGGCGGCCGCCTGGCCCGCCAACGCCAGCGCAAACAGGCCGGCGAGGGCCTTGCGCACTGGCGCAGCGGGTTCAGCGCGTGGCATGGTCCAGGGTCCAGACGCCGTGCGGTGACCGGCCGACCTTGACCTGCTGCACCAGCTTGCCGGTCTGCAGATCGAGCACGCTGAGCTTGCGCGCCCAGCGCGAGGTGAAGTACAGCAGCCGGCCGTCGGCCGACAGGTCCATGCAGTCCGGCCCGCCTGGCGCGGCGTAGCTGGCCACGGGCTCCAGGGTGCCCAGATCGATCTTGCTGATGGTGTTGGCCACGCGGTTGCTCACGAAGACATGGCGTCCATCGCCCGCACTGCGGAAGGCATGGGCACCGTTGCCGGTCTTGATCAGTTTGCCGGCGCGGGGTTCCTTGCCCGAGATGTCGAATACCTGCACGCCATCGGCACCGGTCAGACCGACCAGCAGGCTCTTGCCATCCGGCGTGCCGAACACGTCGGCCGGCATCTTGCCGGTGGGCACCTGCCAGCGGATCTGCTGCGTGGCGAGGTCCACGGCAATCAGTTCGTCGCTGTCCTGCACCGACACATAGGCCGTGGTGCTGTGCGCGTCGATCCAGATATGGCTTGGCGTTTTGCCGGTCTGCAGGCGGCGCAACAGCTGCGGCTCGCGGCCGTTCCAGCGGTACAGGTCGACGTGGTTGAGCCGGTTGGCGGCGATCACCAGCCACTTCATGTCGGGCGAGAAGCGCAAGTGGTAGGGGTCGACGATGCCGGACACCACCCTCTGCACCTCGGCCGTGCGCGGGTCGATGAACGTCAGCGTATCGCTCAAGGCATTGGCGACGATCACCGACTTCTCGTCCGGTGTCATGTAGAGGTGGTGCGGCTCTTTGCCGGTGGCGATCCGGCGCGTCTCCTGCCAGCTGACCGGATCGATCACGCTGACGGAGGCGTCCAGGGAGTTCAACACGAAGACCGGAGCGCGCTGCGCCTGGGCCGCCAATGGAGACAGCGCGGCCAGCGCACACAGCGCAGCACCGAGCCGAAGCAGAAACGAGGAGATCACGACACCCTTTGCACGGACCGCGCAGTGTAGCGCCGCGGCCTGTCAGCCAGCCTTCAATGCCGCCAGGTCTGCGGCGCGCAGCCAACGCCATTGGCCCGGCGCCAAATCGGCCGGCAGTGCCAGCATGCCGATGCGCGAGCGGTGCAGGCCTTCGACGCGGTTGCCCACGGCGGCCAGCATGCGCTTGACCTGGTGGTACTTGCCATTGGTCAGCGTCAGGCGCAGGTGGCGCGCGGCGCCGTCCGCATCGACGACCTCGGCTTCGGCGGCCTGCACCGGTCGCGGGTCGTCGTCCAGTACCACGCCGCCCAGCAACGCCTCGACCTGCCTCGCATCGAGTGCGTGCTTGGCCTGCACTTCGTAAACCTTGGGCGTCAGCTTCTTGGGAGAGGTCATGCGGTGCAGGAACTGACCATCGTCGCTGAGCAGCAGCATGCCGGTGGTGTCCTGGTCGAGCCGACCCACCGCCTGAACGCCCTGGAGCGCGCTCTTGTGCGGGCGCTGGCGTAGCGGCGCGGGCAGCAGCGTGTAGACGCTGGGATAGGACGATGGCTTGTGCGAGCACTCGGTCCCCGCCGGCTTGTGCAGCAGCACGTACGCCTTTTCGAAGTACTCCCATTCAACGCCCTGGACGCGAAAGCGCAGCCCCTCGGGCACAAAGTCGGCAGCGGATTCGGCGCAGGGCGCGAAGTCGCCATCGGCGCCTGCGACGGCGACGTGCCCCTGCTGCACCAGCCCGGCGCAAACGCGCCGTGTGCCGAATCCTTGTGAAAACAGAATGTCCTGCAGCTGCATGGATAACGGTGGAGGACGTGGCGCTGGGCGCCGTCGCCCCGGACATGTCGCGGGCGCAGATGATAGCCACAACCAGGCGCCAGGCCGCCCGTCCCACGCAGACGGCCGCCCGTGTCTTGCAGCGCGGACGACCCGGTGTTGGTAGATTGCGCTTT
>CAJYRH010000048.1 GCA_913776795.1 uncultured Pseudorhodoferax sp.
GGCCCAGGCAGCAAGCGACGCACCCGCCGTCGACCCTGCCGGCCTGCACGGCCACGCCCGCCCCGCCGCTGGCGATGGCTTCCTCTGCCAGGCGCGTGGCTGCCGCGAGACTGGGCAGGCTGGCAGGGTCGACGGCGGGTGCGTCGCTTGCTGCCTGGGCCACGGCCTGGGCACAGGCGCTGGCCCCGGGGGTGGTGCACGCCGCTGCAGCATCGGCGGCCGCCGCCATCAGCGAAGGCAGGTTCTCGACCAGCTGAGCCTGCACGACCTGCAGGAGGCGCTGTGCGGTGATGGCCCCGCCTGCGGCATCGGTCCGTACGCTACCCAGGGCGACCAGCTGCTGCTGCATCGAGGCAACGAGCACCCGGGCAGCCACGGCCAACGTGACCATCGGGCTGCCGGCAGCAGCTCCGCTGTAATTGCTGAGCGGCGAGACAGACAGACCGGCCAGGCTCTGCACGCTGGCCTCGGCCTGTGCCGTCGTGGCGGCGCTGCTGCGCCGCACCTGCTCCACGAGGGTGGTCCACGGGCTGACCACTGCGGTGCGGTCTGCAGGCGCCGCCAGCACATACGCCTGGGTGACGGGCCCGCTGTCGGCGTCGATGGCGTCCGTTCCGACCTCGGCCAGCACCGCATGGGCGCCCACCTGGGCATTGGGCACGTCGAGCGTGGCCTGTCCGTTGGCGGCCGTGCGTGCCGTCGGCTCGCCTTCGTCGCAACGGCCGTTGGCATTGACGTCCAGGCACACCCTGGCGTTCTGCAACAGCCCGTCCATGACCGTCACGGCGACGGCCGTCGTGGTCGGCGCCGGCGGTTCGGGCGTGGCGCTGTCGCCACCGCCTCCGCCGCCGCAGGCGCCAAGGGCGAGTACACAGGCGGCAGTCAATGCGCTCGTGACATGGTGGTTCATCGTGGGTTACTCCTGCTTCAGTGGTTGCTTGAGCCGGAGCGCACGATAGGGATTCGGCAGACAGCTGCCATCCTTAGAACGAACGATGGGGCCGACTGCCGCCGGCACCGATGGCTAGACCATCACGCCCTGTTCGGGCCGCGGGACCGCCATGGGAACGACAAGTTCGTAAACGCGTGCTACCGCCTGCTCGATGCGGCCGAACACGTTCGGGATGCGGCAGCTGCCCACCCCACTGGCGTCGCGCAGGTGGCCGGCGATCTGCCCGTCCGGATAAATCCGAAAGGCCATGCCTTCTGCGAACTCCGGATCGGCCCAAAGCCGCTGGTTCAGCTCGGCCAGGTATTGCACATGGTTGAGGGGCTTGCGCTGCATGTCAGAAGCGCTCCAGATCGGCCAGCTCCAGGCAGTCGGTGGGCGCGTTGTCCAGGGCCAGCGAGCGGTTGCCATCGCCACCCTGCACCACCTTGAGCCGCGGTCCCAGCGTGGCGCGCTCACCGTCGCGCAGCAGCGCGTGGACCTTGTCGCCAGCGTCGATGCGGGCCAGGACCTCGTCGATGTCCACCGCATGCGGCTCCTGCTGCCAGGCTCCAGTGCCATCGCCCTGGCCCAGTTGCACGGCGGTCAGCTGCTGGTTCTGGTAGCGCACGGCCGTCACGCAGTATTGGTTGCTTGTCATCGCACAGATCCTCCTGCACCGCATGGTGTCGCCGGCGACGGTGCGCGGCTGTCGGCCGCCGTCCTGCGCGCCTGTCGGCACACGGCCAGGCACAGGTCCGGAAACGGCCAGTGCGCGCAAGGGCCGCCACCTATGATCCGGCGCATGGACCTGCCTGCTCCCCACCCCGATGACCCGCTCGACGCAGCCCGCTACCGTGCGCTGGCCGCCCGCGATGCGCGCTTCGACGGCCGCTTCTTCACAGGCGTGACCAGCACTGGCATCTACTGCCGTCCGGTCTGCAGCGTGAAGACGCCGCGGCGCGAGAACTGCCGCTTCTTCGAACATGCAGCCCAGGCCGAACGCGCGGGATTTCGCCCCTGCCTGCGCTGCCGGCCCGAACTGGCGCCGCAGGCGCTGCCGTGGTCCACGCAGGACGCATCCAGCACCCTTGCCCAGCAGGCGGCGCACCTGCTCGACGCGCCCGACACCTGGCCCGACGCCGGCCCCACCGTGCAGGCACTGGCCGAGCGGCTGGGCGTGTCCGACCGGCACGTGCGGCGCATCTTCGAGGCGCAGTTCGGCGTCTCGCCGCTGCAGTACCTCCAGACGCGCCGCCTGCTCGCGGCCAAGCAGCTGCTGGCCGACACCGACCTGCCGGTTGCCCAGGTGGCCCAGGCCAGCGGCTTTCACAGCCTGCGCCGTTTCAACGCGGCCTTCGTCGCGCACTACGGGCTGCACCCCACGGCGCTGCGCCGCGCCGGCGGCCAGCGCGAAGGCCAGGGCAGCCAGGTGCGGCTGGGCTACCGCCCCCCGTACGACTGGCAGGCCATGCTGGCCTTCTTCGCAGCCCGGCAGATTCCGGGCATGGAGACCGTGGCCGGCCCCGACGCCGCGGCGCCGGGCATTGCGCGCACACTCGCCCTGCAGGCGGCCGGCCAGCGCCACGAGGGTTGGCTGCACATGGCCTTCGCACCCGAGCGGCACCAGCTGCTGCTGCGCGTGTCCGACAGCCTGCGCGGCGTGCTGCCGCTCGTGATCCGGCGCGTGCGCACGCTGCTCGATCTGGATGCCGACCCCGAGGCCATCCACGCCGTGCTGGGCGCACGCTTTCCGGACGGTGCCGGCCTGCGCGTGCCGGGCTGCATGGACGGCTACGAACTGGCCGTGCGCGCCGTGCTGGGCCAGCAGATCACGGTGGCCGCCGCGCGCACGCTGGCCAGCCGCCTCGTCACGCGCTTCGGCGCCCCGATCGCCACACCCGAACCCGGGCTCACCCACCTGTTCCCGACCCCACAGGCCCTGGCCGACCTGGGCGATGCGGCCGGCGACGCGCTGGGCGGTCTGGGCATCGTGCGCCAGCGCCAGGCCGCCATCGTGGCGCTGTCGCGCGCGGCGGCCGACGGGCTCCACCTGCAGCCCGGCGGCAACGTGCCGGCCACCATCGCCGCGCTCAAGTCCCTGCCCGGCATCGGCGACTGGACCGCGCAGTACATCGCCATGCGCGCGCTGCGCTGGCCCGATGCCTTCCCGGCCGGCGACGTGGCGCTGCACAACGCCCTGGGCGTGCGCGATGCACCGCACCCCGCGCGCGCGGCCGAGGCCGCGTCCGAACCCTGGAAACCCTGGCGCAGCTATGCCGTGCTGCGCGCCTGG
>CAJYRH010000049.1 GCA_913776795.1 uncultured Pseudorhodoferax sp.
TTCGCGCCTGGTCAAGAGCACGGCGCAGCGGCAGGCGCGCGGCGCCAGCCCCTTGCGTGCGCTGGTGGACGCTTACCTGTCCGAAACGCACCTCGTCTCGCCCACGCAAGGCTGCCCCGTGGCGGCATTGGCCAGCGAGATGCCACGCCAGTCGGCCGACGTGGCGCAGGCCGCCGCCGAGCGCGTGCGCGCGCTGGTGGCCGCCGTGCGACGCGCATTGCCCGACGACGCCGCCGATCAGGCGGGCATGGTCGCCGCGCAGCTGGTCGGCGCGCTGCAGCTGGCACGCGCGCTGGGCGACAACGCCGAAGGACGCGCGCTGTTGGCATCGACGCGCCGCGGCGTGCTGGCGCAATTCGACACGGCCCCTGCGCGCTGAGCACGCGGCCCCCGCTCCGATTGCACCGTACACCTTCCAAAATATGACGGACGTCATACCAACCCAAGCCCAGGAGCACCCATGCAGATCGAACATGCCACCGTCCTCATCACCGGCGCCAACCGCGGCATCGGCCAGGCCTTCGCACGCGAGGTGCTCGCACGCGGCGCGCGCAAGGTCTACGCTGCTGCACGCGATCCGGCCAGCGTCGCCTTGCCTGGCGTCGAGGCAGTGGCGCTGGACGTCACCAAGCCCGAACAGGTCGCCGCCGTGGCGGCGCGCTGCGGCGATGTGACGCTGCTGGTCAACAACGCCGGCATCGCCATCCCGGGCGACTTTCTGGCCGAGGGCGCGGTGGAGAACGCCCGCGCGCACCTGGAAGTCAACTACTTCGGGCCGCTGTCGATGGCGCGCGCGTTTGCGCCGGTGCTCAAGGCCAACGGCGGCGGTGCGATCCTCAACGTGCTGTCGATCGCCAGCTGGATCAGCTCGCCGCTGCTGGCGGTCTATGCCTCCAGCAAATCGGCCGCATGGTCGCTGACCAACGGCCTGCGCGACGCCCTGCAGGCACAGGGCACGCAGGTGACGGGCCTGCACATGGGTTTCGTCGACACCGACCTCACGCGCGGCATCGACATGCCCAAGGCCACCCCCGAGGAGATCGTGCGCGCCGCGCTGGACGGGCTGGCCGCCGGCGCCAGGGAGGTCCTGGCCGATGCGCTGACGCGCCAGGTCAAGCAAGGCCTGTCGGCGGAGCACAGCGCCTACCTCGGTGCGGTCCAGCGTTGAGCGTGGCATGAACGCGCGCATCCTGCCGGCCCCAGCGCCGGCGGCTGCACCTTCTGCTGTGCCCGCACCGGCACCGGCCGCGCAGAGCACGCAGCAGCAGCTGCTGCACGCACCACTGCTGCCTACGCTGCTGGGCCTGGCCACGCCGAACGTGATCGGCCTGTTCGCCATGACCGTGCAGATCGGCTACGACGGCTTCATCCTGGGCCGTCTGGGGCCCGAGGCGCTGGCCGGTGTCGCGTTGGTGCTGCCGCTGTCCATGCTCATGGTGCAGATGTCGGCCGGCGGCATCGGCGGCGCGACCACGGCCGCCGTGGCGCGGGCGCTCGGCGCGGGCCGCGGGGCCGAGGCCGGCGAGCTGGCGCGGCATGCCTTGCTGGTCGGGCTGGTGATGGCGCTGCTGTTCATGCTGGCGCTGCTCGGCCTGGGGCGCGCGGTCTATACCGCCATGGGCGGACGCGGTGCGGCGCTCGACGCCGCCTTGGCCTACTCGAACGTGATGTTCGGCGGTGCGCTGGCGATCTGGGCGGTCAACGTCCTGGGCGGCATCGTGCGCGGCGCCGGCAACATGGTGTTGCCGTCCATGGTGATGCTCGGTGCCACGCTGGTGCACCTCGTGCTGTGCCCGGCGCTGGTGTTCGGCTGGGGGCCGGTCGACGGGCTGGGCGTGGCCGGCGCGGCGTGGAGCACGTTGGCGGTCAACGCTGCATCGGGGCTGGTGCTGGCCGCCGTGCTGCTGCGCCCGGACGGTGCCGTGCCGTTGCGTGCGGGGCGCTGGCGCCTGGAGCGGGCGGCTTTCGCCGGGATCCTGCGCGTCGGCCTGCCCGCCTCGCTCAGCCCGGTCATCAGCAACGGGTCGATCGCCGCCGCCACGGCGGCGGTCGGCAGCTACGGTACCTCCGCGCTGGCCGGCTACGGGGTGGCGGCAAGACTCGAATACATCCTGGTGCCGATCGCATTCGGCTTCGGCACCGCGCTGACCACTCTGGTGGCCACCAACATGGGTGCAGGCCAGACCGCCCGGGCGCTGCGTGCGGCCTGGCTGGGGGGCGCCGTCGTCGCTGCCATCACCGGCGCCGTCGGCCTGGCCGTGGCGCTGGTGCCCGGGCTCTGGATGGACGCCTTCACGGCCGACGCCCAGGTGCGTGCCCAGGGTGCGCTGTACCTGCGCATCGTGGGCGCCAGCTACGGCTTCTTCGGCCTGGGGCTGGCGCTGTTCTTCGCCTCGCAGGGTGCGGGCCGCATGCTGTGGCCATTGGTCGGCAGCATCGCCCGGCTCACCGTGGTGGCCGTGGGCGGCTGGACCTGTGTGGTCTGGCTGCAGGCGCCGGCCACGGTGTTCTACACCGTCGTGGCGGCCAGCCTGGCGCTGTACGCGCTCATCATCGCGGGGGCGATCCGCCTGGGGAGCTGGACGCGCTGATCAGTTCCTCCAGAACGAGGGCGTCAGCAGCGCCATGAAGCTCAGCATCTCCAGCCGGCCCATCAGCATGGCCAGCGTGCAGACCCAGATCTGGAAATCGTTCAGCACCGCGAACGACGAGGCCGGGCCGACCGCGCCCAGGCCCGGCCCCATGCAGTTGACGCTGGCGATGATGGCGCTGAAGGCCGTCACCGGGTCCAGGTCGGTCAGCATCAGCACCATGGACAGCACGATCACCGTGGCACCATAGACGAGCATGAAGGCCAGCACGGCGAAGATGACCGGCGTGTCGACCACCGCGCGCCCGAGCCGCACCGGCTGCACCGCGCGCGGGTGCGCCAGCCGGCGGATCTCGCGCCGGGCCTGCTGCAGCAGGATCAGCATGCGCACCATCTTGATACCGCCACCCGTCGATCCGGCGCTGGTGGCGATGCCCGACAGCAGCAGCATGAACACCGGCAGGAACACCGGCCACAGCAGGTAATCCTGCGTCGCGTAGCCGGTCGTCGTGGCCACCGAGACCACATGGAACATGCCGTGGCGCATGGCATCGAGCAGCGGGTAGATTCCCTTGCCCCACAGCAACAGCCCGGCCAGCAGCCCACCGCCGACCAGCACCGCGAGCGTGGCGCGCAGTTCCGGATCGGACAACGCCACGCTGAGGCGCCCCTTGCGCACCGCCGTGAAATACAGCGCGAAGTTGCAGCTGGCGAACAGCATGAAGACGACGGCCGTCATCTCCAGCAGGGGCGAGTTGAAGTAGCCGAAGCTCGCATCGTGCGAGGACAGCCCGCCCAGGCTCACGGTGGTGAACATGTGCATGACCGCTTCGATGGGCGGCATGCCGCCGGCCCAGTAGGCCACCGCGCAGGCGGTGGAGAGCGTGGCGTACACGCCCCACAGGCCCTTGGCCGTCTGCGCCATGCGTGGCGTGAGCTTGTTGTCCTTGATCGGCCCGGCCGCCTCGGCCTTGAACAGCTGGCTGCCCCCCACGCCCAGCAGCGGCAGCACGGCCACGGCCAGGATCAGGATGCCCATGCCGCCCACCCACTGCAGGAAGCAGCGCCAGAAGTTCACCGACACGGGCAGGCTGTCGAGCTTGTTCAACACCGTGCCGCCGGTGGTGGTGAGACCGGACACGGCCTCGAAGTAGGAATGCGTGAAGCTGAGCGGCCGGCCGATCTTCATGAAGGCCAGCTCCAGCGGGAGGGCTGCGAACACCGGCAGCAGCAGCCAGGCCAGCGAGACCAGCATCACGCCGTGGCGTGGTTGCAGCTCCCGCCTGTGGCGCTGCATGCCGCGCCACAGCAGCACGCCGGCCGCCATGGTCACGAGGAAGGAGGCGATGTAGGCGTCGGCCACACCATCTTGCCACTGCCAGGACACGGCCAGCGGCAGGGTCATGGTCCAGGCCATGAACGTGAGCATCACGCCCAGCACGCGCAGGACCGGAAAGATGTCGCGCATGGAAAGGTCTAGAAGAAAGCGGCGCTGACGCGGAAGGCCTTTTCCACGTCGCGGATCAGGCGCTTGTGCGGCACGAAGATCACCACGTGGTCGTTGCTTTCGATCACCGTGTCGGCACTCGGGATGATGACCTGGGGCGCCACGGGCGGCGCTGGCGCTTCGGCGTCCACGGCAGGCGCGGCGAGCGGATCGGGCAGGCCGCGCACGATCAGGCCGAAGTGCGCCTGCTCGGGCAGCTTGAGGTCGCGCACCGCGCGTCCGACCACGCGCGAGGTCTTGCGGTCGCCGCGCGCGACTATCTCCAGCCCCTCTGCCACGCCGCGGCGCAGGCTGTGCACGGCCTGCACGTCGCCCTGGCGGACATGGGCCAGCAGCTCGCCGATCATGGCTTGGGCGGGCGACAGCGCGATGTCGATCTGCGTGCCGTGCATGAGTTCGGCATAGCTGCGCCGGTTGATCAGCGCCAGCACGCGCTTGGCGCCCATCTGCTTGGCCAGCAGGCTGGACATGATGTTGTTCTCGTCGTCGTTGGTCAGCGCGAGGAACAGGTCGATGGTCTCGATGCCTTCGTCTTCCAGCAGGTTCTCGTCGGTGGCGTCGCCGTGCAGCACCAGCACCTCGTGCGGCAGCTTGCCGGCCAGCTCGATGCAGCGCTCGGCGCCGTGGTCGATCACCTTGACGTGGAAGCCTGCGTTGGCCGCTGCCAGCTCCTGCGCCAGTCGCTCGCCGACCCGGCCGCCACCGGCGATCATGATGCGCTGCACGCTGCGCTGGGGCCGGCCCTGGCCGCGGTGCTCGTCGCGGTGCAGCGCATGCAGCACGCGCGGGATGTCGTCGCGCGCGGCCAGCACGAAGACCTCGTCGCCCGGCTCCACACGGGTGCGTCCGTTGCAGGCGATGAAGCGGTCGGGCTCGTCCTCGAAGCGGCGGTAGATGGCGACGATGCGCATGGGCACGTCGGGCACGCAGTCGCGCAGGTCGGCGATGTCGTGGGCCACCAGCGGCGCACCGGCCACGGCACGCACCGACACCAGGCAGGCCAGGCCGCTGGCGAACTCGCGCACCTGCAGCGCCTCGGGGTACTCGATGAGCTTGAAGATGTAGCGCGTCAGCGATTCCTCGGGGCAGATCACGCGGTCGACGGCGAAGCCTTCCTTGTCCACGAGATCGCTGCCGTGGCGGAAGGCCTGCGAGCGCACGCGCGCGATGCGCGTGGGGATGTTGAACCGCCGGTGCGCGATCTTGCAGCAGACCAGGTTGGTCTCGTCCAGCGCGGCGCAGGCGATCAGCAGGTCGGCGTCGCGCGCGCCGGCTTCCTCCAGCACGTCGGGATCGACACCGCTGCCGACCAGGCCACGCAGGTCGTAGCGCTCCTCGAGCGCGCGCAGGCGGCGCGCGTCGGTGTCGATGACGGTGATGTCGTTTTTCTCGGACACCAGGCTGTCCACGACGCTCTCGCCGACACGGCCGGCACCCAGGATGATGACTCTCATGGCCTCTGTGCCGAACGGGCCGGCGACCGGATCAGTGGCGCGTTTCGCCGTTGCCCAGCACCACGTACTTCAGCGAGGTCAGGCCCAGCAGGCCGACCGGGCCGCGCGCGTGGAACTTGTCGGTGCTGATGCCGATTTCCGCGCCCAGGCCGTATTCGAAGCCGTCGGCGAAGCGCGTGCTGGTGTTGACCATCACACTGGCCGAATCCACCTCGCGCAGGAAGCGCTGGGCATGCACGTGGTCGCGTGTGAGGATGGCGTCCGTGTGGTGGCTGCCATAACGGTTGATGTGGGCAATGGCTTCGTCCAGCCCGGCGACCACCTTCACGGCGATGACCGGCGCAAGGTACTCCTCGGACCAGTCCTGCTCGGTGGCGGGCACGACCCGGGCGCCAGAGACGGCGGCCAGGATGGCGGTGGCCTCGGCATCGCAGCGCATCTCCACGCCCTTGGCGGCGTAGACGGCGCCGATCTTCGGCAGGAACGCGTCCGCGACACCGCGCGCCACCAGCAGGCCTTCGGCCGCGTTGCAGGGGCTGTACTTCTGCGTCTTGGCGTTGTCGGCCACGGTCACGGCCATGGCGATGTCGCAGGGGTTGTCCACGTAAACATGGCAGTTGCCGTCCAGGTGCTTGATGACGGGCACCTTGGCCTCGCGGCTGATGCGCTCGATCAGGCCCTTGCCGCCGCGCGGGATCACCACGTCCACATGCTCGGGCATGGCGATCAGGTGGCCGACGGCCTCGCGGTCGGTGGTCTGCACGAGTTGCACCGCGTCGGCCGGCAGGCCGGCTTCCCCGAGCGCCTGCTGCACCAGCCGGGCCAGCGCCTTGTTCGATTCGATGGCCTCGGAGCCGCCGCGCAGGATGCAGGCGTTGCCGCTCTTGATCGACAGGCTGGCGGCCTCGATGGTCACGTTGGGCCGGCTTTCGAAAATCATCGCGAACACGCCGAGCGGCACGCGCATCTGGCCCACACGGATGCCGCTGGGCTGCTGCTGCATGCCACTGATCTCGCCGATCAGGTCGGGCATGGCGGCCAGTTGGTCGCACCCCTGGGCCACGGTCTCCAGCACCTTGGGCGTGAGCTTGAGCCGGTCCACCATGGGAGCCGACAGGCCGGCGGCCTCGGCGCGTGCGATGTCACGCGCGTTGTCCGTCTGCAGCGGCAAGGTCTGCTCGCGCAGCAGCCGTGCGAGGGCGCGCAGGGCCTGGTTCTTGGTGGCGGCGCTGGCGCGCGCCATGGCAGCGGAGGCCTGGCGGGCCTGCACGCCCAGCGCCTGGGCGTATTCGGCGATGTTCAACGCGTTCATGCTGGCGATTGTCGCGCAGATGCCCTGCACGGCACCGCCAGCCGGGCTTTCAGCGGGCCGGCGCCTGCGCGCAAACGCGGGCCAGCGCTAGCGCCAGGCGCTGCAGGGCCTGCCAGCCGTCGGTCGGCCAGTCGGGCACCTTGAGGCCCTTGACGATGCCGTCCACGGCATGGGCGCCATGCAGCAGCCGGGCCAGCGCGGCCGGTGTCAGGCGTGGCAGCACGCGCTCGAACAGGCGCTCCTTGATGCCCCAGACGCGCTGCTCGCGCAGCGCCATGGGCAAAGGCCGCCCGGCAGCCATGGCGTCCTTCACGCGCTTGAGCGCGCGGATGTCCTCGGCCAGCGTGTAGTGCACCAGCACGGCGGCCTCGCCCTCGGCCTGCAGGCCATCGAGCATGCGCTGCACGCGCAGCACCTGGCCGCCCAGCACGGCCTCCGACAGCTTGAAGACGTCGTAACGGGCCACGTTGAGCACGGCGCTCTCGACCTGCTCGAAACCAAGCTCGCCGGGTGGGTACAGCAGTGCCAGCTTGCTGATCTCCTGGTGCGCGGCCAGCAGGTTGCCTTCCACGCGGTCGGCGAAGAACTGCAGCGTGCGCTGTCCTTCCTCGCCGGGCGCCACCTGCTGGCCCTGGGCCTTGAGGCGCTGGGCGATCCAGGCCGGCAGCGTGGCGCGCTCGATCGGGTCGATCTGCACCGTCACGCCATTGGCCTCCAGTGCGGCGAACCAGGCGCCGGTCCTGGTCTGGCGGTCCAGCCGCGGCAGGCTGATCAGCACCAACGTGCTGTCGTTGCCCTGCGCCTGCTCGGCCAACTGCTGCAATGCGGTGCTGCCGTCCTTGCCGGGCTTGCCCGAGGGGATGCGGATGTCCAGCAGCTGCTTGTCGGCGAACAGGCTCATGGCGCCGCCCGCGGCCAGCACGCCGGCCCAGTCGAAATGCGCGCCCTGGACCGTGAAGACGCTGCGCTCGGTGTGGCCCTGGGCGCGTGCCGCGGCGCGGATGGCGTCGGCCGCCTCCTGCAGCAGCAGCGGCTCGTCGCCGTGCAGGGTGTAGAGCGAACGCAGGCCGCGCTGCAGCTGTTGCGGGAGTTGGGCCGGGGCCAGTTGCATTTCAGCGCCGCCCGGCCGCCCGAAGGCGCTGAAGCGCCCCCTCCAGGGGCAGCGAGACGCGAGGCGATGAGCGTGTGGGCAGCATGGCTGCAGTTTACGTGCCGAGTTCCAGCGCCAGACAGCGGGCGGAGCCGCCAGAGCGGCGGGATGCGTCCAACGGCACCACGCGGGCGCGGTAGCCGCGTTCCTCCAGATGTTGGCGCAGCGTGGCGCTGCAGTCGCCCATGACCGGATCGCAGCCGATGCAGACGGCGTCGGCGGCCAACGGCTGCGCGTCCCCGTCGGGCACCTCGACCTGCTGCGTGCAGGCGATGTCCTGCACTGCGTCAGCCCTGCGGCGGGAGGCCCCGCCGCACCGCCAGCAGACGCAAGGCGTCAGCAGGCTCAGGCAGGTGTCCAGATGGTGCAAGCGCGGGTCGACCCGTTCCAAGGCCAGCACCGGCCGGAGCGCCACGGCCTGCGGCGAGATCGGAAGAGCACACGTCTGAACTC
>CAJYRH010000050.1 GCA_913776795.1 uncultured Pseudorhodoferax sp.
CCCGCCCGAATACTTCATGCTGATGCTGCTGGCCTTCACCACCGTCAGCGCGGTGCTGGGCCAGAGCACGCTGCGCGGCATGACGTCGCTGTTCATCGGCCTGGCCATCGGCTGCGTGGGCCTGGACCAGATCTCGGGCCAGGGCCGCTACGTGGGCAACATCCCCGAACTGCTGGATGGCATCGAGATCGTGCTCGTGGCGGTGGGCCTGTTCGCGGTAGCCGAGGTCCTCTATGCCGTGCTGTACGAAGGCCGCGTGGTGGAGTCGCAGAACAAGCTGAGCCGCGTGCACATGACCGCGCGCGACTGGAAGCGCTCGGTGCCGGCCTGGCTGCGCGGCACGGTGATCGGCACGCCGTTCGGCTGCATCCCGGCCGGCGGGACCGAGATCCCGACCTTCCTCTCGTATGCCACCGAGAAGAAGCTGGCCAAGGATCCGGCGGACAGGGCCGAGTTCGGCACCAAGGGCGCCATCGAAGGCGTGGCCGGCCCCGAGGCCGCCAACAACGCCACCGTGACGGCCGCGCTGATCCCGCTGCTGACGCTGGGCATCCCGACCAGCAACACCACGGCGATCCTGCTCGGCGCTTTCCAGAATTACGGCATCCAGCCCGGCCCGCAGCTGTTCACCACCTCGGCCGCGCTGGTCTGGGCGCTGATCGCGTCGCTGTACATCGGCAACCTCATGCTGCTGGTGCTGAACCTTCCGCTGGTGGGCCTGTGGGTCAAGCTGCTCAAGATCCCCAAGCCGCAGCTGTACGCAGGCATCCTGATCTTCTCGACCGTCGGTGCCTACGGCATGCGCCAGAGCGCGTTCGACCTGTTCCTGCTGTTCGGCATCGGCCTCTTGGGCGTGGTCATGCGGCGCTACGCCTTCCCGACCGCACCCGTGGTGGTCGGCATGATCCTGGGTCCGCTGGCCGAGGCCCAGCTGCGCAACGCCGTGTCCATCGGCGAAGGCAGCGCCATGGTGTTCCTGCAGCGGCCCATGTCGCTGGCGCTGCTGGTCGTGGTACTGGCCGTGCTGGTGCTGCCGCGCCTGGTGCAGTGGAT
This sequence comes from uncultured Pseudorhodoferax sp., assembly GCA_913776795.1. The sequence continues at coordinate 1,054 of CAJYRH010000050.1, forward strand.
GGGGCGGCGCAAGGCGGCCTGAAGACCCTGCCCGACCAGGGAAAGCCGGCCGGAGCGCCTTGCAGCGCGTACCCTGCCGGCTTTGCTTTTTCCAGGGAGCATGAATGGAAACGAACCAACTGCACCGCGGCCGGCTGATCGACCACATCCAGCTGGTGGTGCGCGACCTCGACGCCAGCCGCCGCTTCTACACCGCCGTGCTGTCGGTGCTGGGGATCGCGCTGGGTGGCACGGCCGACGACCATTTCTGGGCCGACGAACTGTTCGTCTCCAGCGCCAGCAGCACGGCGGCACAGGGCATGCTGACAGGCCGCCACCACCTGGCTTTCCAGGCGCAAAGCCGCGCCATGGTGGACGCCTTCCACCGGGCAGCCCTCGCCCACGGAGGGCGCGACAACGGCGGACCGGGCGAGCGCCCCTACCACCCCGGTTACTACGGTGCCTTCGTGCTGGATCCGGATGGCAACAACATCGAGGCCGTGTTCCACGGCGACGCACAGCGCAACGTGCCGGCCGTCGTGGTCACGTTCTGACCGCGCGGATCAGAGCAGGCCGGGGTTGCGCTGCCACAGCGACCAGTTCAGCACCGCCGCGAAACTGACCCAGGCCAGGTAGGGCAGCAGAAGCACGCCTGCACTGCGGCGGATGCGCCAGAACGCCACCAACGTTGCAGCCAGCAGTGCCCACAGCAGCAGCACATCGGCCATGGCAGGCCCGCCCAGGCGCCAGCCGAAGAACAGCCAGCTCCACAGGCCGTTGGCTGCCAGCTGCAGCACGAAGAGTCCGAGCGCGCCGCTGGCACCGGCCCAGCCGCGCAGGCGCCAGACCTGCCAGGCCGCCACCGCCATCAGGACGAACAGCACCGTCCAGACCGGCCCGAAAACGCCGGCCGGTGGTGCCCAGGCCGGCCGGTTCAGTGCCGCATAGAAGCTCGGCGCGTCGCGCGAGGCGAGTGCACCGAGCGCGGACACCGCGAAACAGAGCAAGAGCCAGCCGACCAGGCCCAGCCAGGGACGTGCCGGCCGCACGTCCGGCGGCCGAGAGACAGAGGACGAAGCGTTCATGCGCCGATGATCCCACCGTCAGGCATCGCGCATGCGGCGGTAGCGCTCCAGCAGCCGGCGGCCCTTGTCGGCGATGCGCCGCGCCGCGGCCTCGGTCCGCGGCACCGGCTCGCCCCAGGCATGGGCGGACAGCGCGAAGCGCGTCGGCTTGCCATGCGCATCGCGCAGCGCAGGCAGCTCGGCACGACCGAAGAAGCGGGTCGCCCAGCTGCCCTTGCGGCGCATCTCCTGCGGCGTCATGTCGCTGATGCGCTGCTTCCTGACTCCCGGCTTGAGGTGGGCGCCGTCGCGGCGACGAAATTCCGCACGGCCCGCTGCAGTTAGTCCGCCCGCCGGATCGCGGCCCTGTTCCGCTCCCGAACGCGCACCATCGCCTTTCTTGTGGGCGGGGCTTGTCTTCGTGGCGGGCCGCCGCGTGGCAGGCTTTCGGGAGGCGGTCGAAGCGGTTGTGCTGCGCTCGGCCTTGCGTTTCGTGCGGGCCGTGCCGTCTGTGCTGCGCTCCGATGCGGACGCCTTCGCGTTACCGCCATCCTTCGGCGTGGCGCTGGACTTGGGCTTGGCGCTGGCCTTGGTCTTGGCGCTGGCTTTGGGCTTGGCGCTGGCCTTGGTCTTGGCGCTGGCTTTGGGCTTGGCGCTGGCCTTGGGCTCGGCGCTGGCCTTGGGCTTGGCGCTGGCTTTCTGCCGTTTGGCGGCCTGCATGTTGTCCACGAGATTGGGATACGGCCGCCCCGCGGCCTTCGCGCGCCGCTTGGCTGCGGCCTTGGCCGAAGGCGTCAACGCCTTGCTGCGCGTCTTGCGCGGGGCAGCATGGTCCCAGGGTTGGTCGTCGTGGCGCGCCTGCGTCATGGGCGTGGTCCTCAAGCAAATCGAAGACCCGATGCTGCAACACGTCCACCGTGTCGGGCGTGGGAAGCCAAGCCCGCGAGCCGTGGGATGCCGCCGACGTGACAGCCGCACCGGCCAGGGTAGCCAAGGTGACATGGCACCGGCGAAGCGCTGCGCTAGTCTCGCGCCTCCCCGTCCACCACCCGCGCCCGACCATGGATTTCAGCTTTTCCCCCGTCCAACAGGAACTGCAGGAGCGCACCCGCCGCTTCATCGCCGAGGAGGTGATCCCGCTGGAGAAGGACCCGCGGCAGGACCACCACGGCCCGCACGAGGCGCTGCGCGACGAACTCGTCGCGCGGGCCCGGCGCGCCGGCCTGCTCACACCGCACGCGTCGAAAGAGCATGGCGGCCTGGGCCTGTCGCACGTGGACAAGGCCATCGTGTTCGAGGAGGCCGGCTACTCGCCGCTGGGCCCGGTGGCCCTGAACATCCATGCGCCTGACGAAGGCAATGTGCACCTGATGGAAGTGGTGGCCACGGCTTCGCAGAAGGCGCGCTGGCTGCAGCCCCTCATCGATGGCCACGTGCGCTCGTGCTTCTGCATGACCGAGCCGCCCCCGGGCTCCGGGTCCGACCCGTCGATGATGCAGACCCTGGCCGTGCGCGACGGCGACCACTACGTCATCACCGGCACCAAGTGGTTCATCACCGGCGCCACCGGCGCGGGCTGGGCCATCGTCATGGCGCGCATGGAAGACGGCAGCGCCACCATGTTCCTGGCCGACATGGACCAGAAGGAGATCGTCATCGAGCGCCAGATCGACGCGCTGGACAGCTGCTTCACGGGCGGCCACGGCGTCGTGCGCTTCGATGGCCTGCGCGTGCCGGCCACCGATGTGCTGGGCGAGATCGGCCAGGGCTTTCGCTACGCGCAGGTGCGGCTGGCGCCGGCGCGGCTCACGCACTGCATGCGCTGGCTGGGCCAGGCGCGCCGCGCGCACGACGTGGCGAGCGCGTACGCCAGGACGCGCCACGCCTTCGGTCAGCCGCTGGTGGAGCACGAGGGCGTGGGCTTCATGCTGGCCGACAACGAGATGGACCTGCACAGCGCACGCCTGGCCATCTGGCACTGCGCCTGGGTGCTGGACCAGGGCGAGAAGGGCCGCCACGAATCGAGCGTGGCCAAGGTGCTGTGCTCGGAGGCCGAGTGGCGCGTGGTCGACCGCTCGGTGCAGATCCTGGGCGCCAGCGGCGTCAGCGACGAGACCATCGTCGCGCGCATCTTCCGCGACATGCGCGCCTTCCGCGTCTACGACGGCCCGAGCGAGGTGCACCGCTGGAGCATGGCCAAGACGATCGCACGGCGCGGCCTGCGCTGACGCGCCGGCTGCCGGCTAGGGCAGCGCCGACGCCTTCAGCTGCTCGACCAGCCGCTCGCGCAGCACCGCCAGGCCGCGGTCGTCGTCGGCGGCCTTGCGCGTGACCAGCGTCAGTTCCAGCACGGGCGCATTGCGTCCCAACCGCAGCATGCGCACCGGGTAGGCGGTCAGCAGCGTGCTGTCCAGCAGGTGGATGATGGCCACGCCCAGGCCGCCGCTGACCATGGCGATGATGGCGGGCGCCGAGTCGAGCTCGAGCGCGCCGCGCTTGTCCGGCACCAGCGACAGCACGTGGCGCGCGGCCATGGCGCCCGTGACGGTATTGCGGTCGTAGCGGATCCAGTCGTGCCGGCGCAGCAGTGCCGTGGCACTGGACTCGGTGGCATCCGGCGGCGCGATCAACACCAGCTCGCGCCGTGCCAGCGGCCACCAGCGCAGCTGCTCGCTGCCGCCCTTGGCCGGCATGGCCACCACGGCGGCGTCGATCTGTCCGGCCTTGACGCCTGCGATCAGCGTGGCGCTGCGCCCGCGCACGGGCCGCACGGCCAGCCGCGGATGCTGGGCGCGCAAGGCCGACAGCGTGCCGGGCAGGAGCGATGGCAACAGGGATTCGATGACGCCCAGGCGCAGCACGCCCTCGACCACGATGCCTGGACGCCGGCGCAGGCCGTCCAGGCGCTGCAGCCCGCCGCGCATGGCGGCAGCCACATCGAAGGCAGCAATGCGCGCGCGCACCTGCGGTCCCGAGCGGTCGAACAGGGGCTGCCCCAGGTACTGCTCGAGCTGCTTCATCTGCATGCTGACCGCACTGGGCGTGAGGTTCATGGCAGCTGCGGCGCTGGCGAAGCTGCCGGTGCGCAGCACCGCGTCCAGGGTGGCGAAGGCTTCGATCTTCATCAAATTCCTTGACGTTCCAATTCAAGAATCATCGCTTTTTCTTGATGTTGCCAAAGTCTAGACTGGCCGCCATTCCCTGAGGAGACCCGATGAGCAACGCATCCCAAGCGCGCGCCTGGCTGGCCCGCGATGTCGAGCAGGACCTGTCCTGGACCATCCGCATGACCGCCGAGGAGTCGGCCGGCTTCGACGCCGCGCTGGCCCACGCCGAAGCCCTCGCCAAGCCGCTGCTGGCCATGACGCGCGCCGACTTTCCGCTGCCGCCGGCCTCGCGCGCCGTGCTGGACCGCGCCATCGCCACGACGCAGGGCCGCTGGGGCATGTGCCTGGTCAAAGGCTTCGCGGTGGACCGCTGGACCGAGGCGCAGACCCGCCTGGCCTACTGGGGCATGGGCCTGCACATGGGCGTGGGCCGCACCCAGAACCGCGCCAGCGAGATCATCAACGACGTGCGGGACACCGGCGCCGACTACAAGGTCAAGGGCGGACGCGGCTACAACACCAATGCCGGGCTGGACTTCCACCAGGACTCCTGCGACGTGGTGGCCCTGCTGTGCCGCCGCACCGCGAAGAGCGGCGGGACCAGCAAGGTGATCAGCTCGATCGCGCTGCGCGACGAAGTCGCCCGTCTGCGGCCCGACCTGGTGCCGGTGCTGCAGCAGGACTGGTACCACAGCTACCAGGGCACGCAGGACCCGGTGCAGCCGCCGTACTACCGCTGCCCCATCGTCGGCGACGATCCCGACTGGTTCTGCGCCCGGACCAACCGCAAGAACACCGACGCGGCGCAGCGCGACTTCGACGAGGTGCCACGTCTGTCGCCCGCCCAGCGCGAGGTGCTGGACCTGCTGGACACGCTCATGCCCAGCGACAAGCTGTGCTACTCGATGGAGCTGGAACAGGGCGATCTGCAATTGCTCAACAACTACGTGACGCTGCACTCGCGCACGCCCTTTGAAGACTTCGACACGCCCGACCGCAAGCGCCACCTGCTGCGCCTGTGGCTGGCCGTGCCCTCGTCGCAGCCGCTTCCTGCGGCATGGGAGGAGTACTACGGCGACCGCCGCGCCGGCAGCGTGCGCGGCGGTGTGCGGGGCAGCGCCATCACGGCCGAGTTCCTCGCCTACGAGGAACGCCAGGCGGCCGAGCTCGGCATGGCCTGGCGGCCCTGGCGCCCGCTGGTCACGCGCGAAGCCGCCAGCGCCTGAAGAACCACAACGAACACCCACGGAGCACGAGACATGCAACGACGCGAATTGTTGGCCGCCATGGGCGGCCTGCTGGCCCTGTCCACCCCGGGCCTGCACGCCCAGCCCAGCGTGACCCGGCTGCTGGTCGGCGCCACACCCGGCGGCGGCACCGACATCGTGGCGCGCGCACTCGCGCAGGAACTCAGCACACGGATGGGTCGCCAGTTCATCGTGGACAACCGCCCCGGTGCGGCCGGCAACATCGCCGCCCAGGCCGTGGCCAAGGCGGCGCCCGATGGCGGCACGCTGCTGCTGAGCTACACCAGCCACGTCATCAACCCTTCGCTGTACGACAAGCTGCCGTTCGACGCGGTGCGCGACTTCACGCCCATCGCCGGCGTGGCCTCGCTGCCGGGCATCCTCGTCGCCCACCCCGCGCTGCCGGCGAACACCCTGCCCGAGCTCATCGCGCTGGCCAAGGCCAAGCCGGGCAAGCTCAACATCGCCATCGCCGGCCTGGGCAGCTCCAACCACCTGGCGGGCGAGGTGCTCAAGCTCGACGCCGGCCTGCAGATCACCAGCGTGCCCTACAAGGGCACGGGGCCGGCGCTGCAGGAGGTCGTGGCGGGACAGATCGAGCTCGTGATCTCGGGCGTGGCCAGCGTGCAGCAGCTGCTCAAGGCCGGCAAGGTCAAGGCGCTGGCCGTCACCAGCCTGCAGCGCGTGGCCGAGTTCCCGCAGGTGCCCACCGTCGCGGAAACGCTGCCGGGCTTCGACTTCAGTTCCTGGTACGGGCTCTTCGGCCCGGCCGGCATGGACCCGGCCGAAACCCAGCGGCTGGCACAGGCGGTGCAGGCCGCGCTGCAGTCGCAGGCGATGAGGGAGCGTTTCAAACACGAAGGCCTGATCGCGATGGCGCGCGGCCAGGCGGAATTCGGCGCCTTCGTGCAGACGGAGATTCCGCGTTGGGCGAAGATCGTGGCGGCCACCGGAGCGAAAGCGGAATGAGCAGCCTGCGCGAACGCCTGGCCGAGCCCCGGCCGCTGCTGGTTCCCGGTGTCTACGACGCGCTGACGGCGTTGCTGGCGGAACAGGCCGGCTTCGAAGCGCTGTACCTGTCGGGTGGGGCGGTGGCCTACAGCCAGCTCGGCCGTTCCGACATCGGACTGACGACGGCGAGCGAGACGGCGAACGTGCTTGCGCGCATCACAGACCGCGTGCAGCTGCCGGTCATCGTCGATGGCGACACCGGCTACGGCAATGCACTCAACGTGCAGCGCACGGTGCGCGACTTCGAGCGCGCCGGTGCCGCCATGGTCCAGCTCGAGGACCAGGACTTCCCCAAGCGCTGCGGCCACCTGGCCGGCAAGAGCCTCGTGTCGCGTGCCGAGATGCAGGGCAAGCTGCACGCCGCGCTCGACGCACGCCGCTCGCGCGAGACGCTGATCCTGGCGCGCACCGATGCCGTTGCCGTGGAAGGCCTGGATGCTGCCTTCGAGCGTGCCGAGGCCTACCTGGAATGCGGCGTGGATGCGCTGTTCATCGAGGCGCTGCGCTCGCCCGCGCAGATGCAGCAGGCCTGCGCGCGCTTCGGCAGCCGCACGCCACTGCTGGCCAACATGGTCGAAGGCGGCCAGACGCCCGTGGGCCGCGCTGCCGACCTCGGCGACATCGGCTTTCGCATCGTGATCTTCCCCGGGGGCACGGCCCGCTTCGTCGCCGCCGGCCTGCAGAACTACTTCGCGGCATTGAAGGCCGAGGGCACCACGGCCGGCATGCGCGCGCAGATGCTGAATTTCGACCAGCTCAACGGCGTGATCGGCACGCCTGAACTGCTGGCGCAGGGCCAGCGCTACGCCGACCCGGCTGGCGCGCGCTCGCCCCGCTGACGCAGCAACACCGCATAGGCCGCCAGGCTGCCGCCGGCCCAGCACAGCATCAGCACGCCCAGCCACACCGGCCCGTCCAGCGGCACCAGGCTCACGACGAAGCCTCCCACGGCACCGGTCAGCTGCTGCATGAGGCCGGCCACGGCAGCAGCCGACCCCGCCAGCGCGGGCACCACTCCCACCGTGCCGAACATCGTGGGCGGCAGCAGCAAGCCATGGCCGATGCCCATCGCCAGCATGGGCAGCGACAAAGCCAGCGGATGGTGCAGCCCGGCCAGCCCCAACGCCAGCACGATGAGCAGGCCGGCCAGCGTGACGCCCTGCCCCATGCTCATGAGGAAACGGTCGGTGCGCCCGGCGCGCAGCAGCCGCTGCGTGAGCAGGTTGCCGAACACGTAGGCCACCGGCGGCGTCATGATGTACAGCCCCATTTTCTCGGGGCCCACGCCGTAGCTCGCCAGCACCAGCGGCGCGCCGCCCAGGAAGGTGTAGAAGGTGCCCGCCGTCATGGCCAGGATGCACACGTACAGCACGAAGGCACGTTCGCGCGCCAGCCGCGCGTAGCCACCGACCAGCGCCGCAAGGCTGGCGCCCTGGGCCTGCGCCGGCGGGCGTGTGGCCGGCAGCCCGCGCCAGGCGGCCACCAGCAGCCCCGCGGCCAGCACGGCGATCAGCACGAAGTTGGCCTGCCAGCCCCAGCGCGCATGCACCTGGCCACCCAGCAGCATGGCGGTGGGCGGGCACAGGCCCATCATCATGCCGATGAAGGCCATCACGCGCGTGCGCTCGCCCCCCGTGTACAGGTCCTGCACCATGGCCCGGCCGATGACCATGCCGGCCGCGCATCCCGCGCCCTGGGCCGTGCGCGCCAGGTTCAGGGCCCACAGGCTGGGCGCCAGCGCCGCAGCCACCGAGGCCACGAGCGCCAGCCCCAATCCGGCCAGCAGCACCGGCTTGCGGCCGATCCGGTCGGACACCGCGCCATAGACCAGCTGGAACACGCCGTAGGCCGCCACGTAGCCGCCGAAGCCCAGCTGCACCTCCGCCTGGGTGGCGCCGAAGCTGACCGGCCACTGCTGCATGGAGGGCAGGCAGATCGTCATGGCCAGCAGCCCCAGCGCAAGTTGTGCGACGAGGTTGGCGGTCAGCCAGGCCGGCCGTACATCGGGGAGTGG
>CAJYRH010000051.1 GCA_913776795.1 uncultured Pseudorhodoferax sp.
CTGGCGGTGGCTGTGCCGAACTTGCCGACGACGATGGCGCCGGCCTTGTTGGCCATGGGCATGGCGTCGCGCAGGCTGCAACCCGCGGCGACCAGCGCGGCCATGGTGGCGATCACGGTGTCGCCTGCGCCCGTCACGTCGAAGACCTCGCGCGCCTGGGCCGCAACATGGCTTTCGCCGTGCGCGTCGTACAGCGTCATCCCCTCCTCGCTGCGCGTGACGAGCAGGCCTTCGAGTGCGAGTTCGCTGCGCAGGCGCTGGGCCTTGGCGCGCAGCTCTTCCTCGTTGCGCCAGCTGCCCACCACCTGCTGCAGCTCGGCGCGGTTGGGCGTGATCAGCGTGGCGCCGCGGTAGCGCGAGTAGTCGCTGCCCTTGGGATCGATCAGAACGGCCTTGCCCGCTGCGCGGGCGGCCGCGATCATCTGCTCCACATGGGCCAGGCCCCCCTTGCCATAGTCCGAGAACAGAACCGCCGCATGCTGGGGCATCAGTTCGTCGAACAGCGCGGACTGCGAGGCCAGCGTCTCGTGTTCCGGCACGGTCTCGAAGTCCAGCCGCAACAGTTGCTGCTGGCGGCCGATCACACGCAGCTTGACCGTCGTCCGCATCTGCGCGTCGCGCCCGAGGTGGGCCGCGATGCCCGTCGCGGTGACCAGTTCCTCGAGTTTGTGGCTGGCCTCGTCCTCGCCGACCACGGAAAGCAGCGCGGCCTGCGCGCCCAGCGTCACGATGTTGTAGGCCACGTTGGCGGCGCCGCCGATGCGTTCTTCTTCGCGCGTGACGCGCACCACGGGCACGGGCGCCTCGGGCGAGATGCGGTCGACCGCGCCATACCAGTAGCGGTCCAGCATGGCGTCACCCACGACCAGCACGCGGGCTTCGGCGAGCGCATCGCGCGTGGGCAGGGGGTTGCGCAGGAGCGCAGGTGTCGTCATGGGTACTCCCTTCGGCCTGCGGCCTGTCCCTCCGAGAGGGAGCGAACTTGCTTGAGGCGGCCCGGCGCGGCGCTCACAGTTCCTCCACGCGGCGCGGCGGATAACTGTCCCAGGCCTGGCAGCCGGGGCACTGCCAGAAGTGCTGCTTGGCCTCGAAGCCGCAGGCGGCGCATCGGTAGCGCGTGAGCGGGCGCGTGGCGTGCTCGATGGCGCGCTGCACCTGTGGATGGAACTGTTCGTGCTCCAGCTTCTCGCCAGCCAGCCAGCGCGCGGTGGCCACGAGGGACTGCTCGCGTTCCAGGTGCTGCAGGTAGCGCTGGCGCGCCGCGTCGCGTCGGTCGCCCTGGGCGCCTTCGAGCGCGACGATGGCGTCCAGCACGTCGAGCGAGGCGAAGCTGTCGTAGCTGGCCTGCAGGGCGGCCAGTGCCTGCGGCACCTGGCCGGCCGCGCTGCCGGTCTGGGCCAGCGCGTTGGCGATCAGCGGCACGGATTGCGGCGCGACGGATGCCAGCTCCAGCAGCGTGTGCAACGCCTCGGCCGGGCGGCCGGCCTTGACCTGCATCAGGGCCTGGTCGATCCGCGGGCGCGGTGCCTGCGGCGCGGTGATGATGGCGCGGGCCAGCAGTTGGGCGGCGCTTTCGGCGTCGCCTGCTGCATTGCGCGTGGCGGCCTGCTCGCACAGGTAGTGCGCCATGCGGCCGCTGAAGCTGCCCTCGCCATGGTCCTGCAACTTCTGCGCGATCTCGGTGGCCTGAGGCCAGTCGCGCGAACGCTCGTAGATGGCCAGCAGCGCCAGCAGGGCCTGGGCTTCATAGCGCGTGCCTTCGAGCTTGCGCAGCGCGTCCTCCGCGCGGTCGAGCAGGCCGGCCTTGAGGAAGTCCAGCGCCAGGTCGTGCTGGGCGCGGTGGCGGTCGGCGGCACTGAGGTCGGCACGCGAGAGCAGATGCTCGTGCACGCGCACGGCGCGCTGGTACTCGCCGCGACGGCGGAACAGGTTGCCGAGCGCGAAGTGCAGCTCGGTTGTGTCCGGGTCCTTTTGCACCGCCTCGATGAAGGCGTCGATGGCCTGGTCCTGCTGCTCGTTGAGCAGGTAGTTCAGGCCCTTGAAATAGGCCTTGGGCGCACGCCGGTTCTCGATGCGCAGCTGACGCAGGTCCAGCCGCGAGGCCAGCCAACCGAGCACGAAGGCGACCGGCAGGCCCAGCAGGATCCAGCCAAGGTCAAAGTCCATGTCGCGGGATGTTGCCCAGGCTGGTGTCGGTGGCCGCTTCGGCCGCGGGGGGCGGTGCGGTGGGCGCGGTCGTTGGCGGCTCGAGCACCACGCCATGCGCGGCCTGGCGCCGGCGCCACCAGCGCGGCGCCATGGCCACCACGCCGAGCGCCATGCCCAGCGCGAACGCGGCAAGCACGATCAGCACCATGGGCGCACGCCATTCGGTGCCGAAGAAGAAGCGCACCGCACCCTCGTGCTGGTTGTTCAGCGCGAATGCGAACAACGTAAAAAAAATGGCTGCCTTCAGTATCCACTTGAGCAGCCACACCAGATTCTTCATGAAGCGAATGTCCTCATCCAGGGCATTCTACGGGCGGGCCGACGCCCGAAGCACCGTGCCGCGTCAGCGGTCGTAGCGCCTGTCGTCTGGATCCGCCGGGCCACGGTCGACGGCTTCGCGCAAGGCCTTGCCGGGCTTGAAATGCGGCACGCGCTTCTCGGGAATGGCCACGGCCTCACCACTGCGGGGATTGCGCCCCATGCGTGGTGGACGACGGTTGATCGAGAAGCTCCCGAAGCCGCGGATCTCCACGCGGTGGCCCTTGACCAGCGCGTCGCCGACGGCGTCCAGGATGGTCTTGACCGCGTGTTCGGCATCGCGGTGGGTCAGCTGGCTGAAGCGGGCCGCCAGTTCTTCAACGAGATCGGATCGGGTCATGTCGGTTCAAGGCTGCATCCATGGAATCGGGCCAGTCCTCCACCCCAGGTGGGGCGGCGGTGCTGGCCCGACAAATGTCGCACGGGAACGGGTTCCCGTGCGCCTTGCAAGCAACGATCAGTTGTTGCTGTTGTTGTCCAGCTTGGCGCGCAGCAGCGCGCCCAGGCTGGTGGTGCCGGCGTTCTCGCGCGCGGACTGCTGGGCCAGGGAAGCCATGGCTTCGTTCTGGTCGGCAGCATCCTTGGCCTTGATGGACAGCTGGATGTTGCGCGTCTTGCGGTCCACGTTCACGACCACGGCCGTGACTTCGTCGCCTTCCTTCAGCACGTTGCGCGCGTCTTCCACGCGGTCGCGGCTGATTTCGGAGGCACGCAGGTAGCCGATGACGTCGCCGCCCAGGTCGATCTCGGCGCCGCGCGGGTCCACCGTCTTGACCTTGCCGGTCACGGTCTGGCCCTTGTCGTTGACCGTCACGAAGGTCGTGAACGGGTCGCCGTCGAGCTGCTTGATGCCCAGCGAGATGCGTTCACGGTCCACGTCCACGGCCAGCACGATCGCGTCGACTTCCTGGCCCTTCTTGTAGTTGCGCACGGCGGCTTCGCCAGGCTCGTTCCACGAGAGGTCGGACAGGTGCACCAGGCCATCGATGCCGGCAGCCAGGCCCACGAACACGCCGAAGTCGGTGATCGACTTGATCGGGCCCTTGACGCGGTCGCCGCGCTTGGTGTTCTGCGCGAATTCCTGCCAGGGGTTGGCCTTGCACTGCTTCATGCCCAGGCTGATGCGGCGCTTGTCTTCGTCGATCTCCAGGACCATGACCTCGACTTCGTCACCCAGCGAGACCAGCTTGGAGGGGGCGATGTTCTTGTTGGTCCAGTCCATTTCGGAGACGTGCACCAGGCCTTCGATGCCGGGCTCGAGCTCGACGAACGCACCGTAGTCGGCGATGTTCGTGACGCGGCCGAACAGGCGCGTGCCTTGCGGGTAGCGGCGCGAGACACCCATCCACGGGTCGTCGCCCATCTGCTTGAGGCCCAGCGAGACGCGGTTCTTCTCGGTGTCGAACTTGAGGATCTTGGCGGTGATTTCCTGGCCAGCCTGCACCACTTCGCTCGGGTGGCGCACGCGACGCCATGCCATGTCGGTGATGTGCAGCAGACCGTCGATGCCGCCCAGGTCGACGAACGCACCGTATTCGGTGATGTTCTTGACCACGCCTTGCACGATGGCGCCTTCCTTCAGCGTTTCCATCAGCTTGGCGCGCTCTTCGCCCATGGAGGCTTCCACCACGGCGCGGCGCGACAGCACCACGTTGTTGCGCTTGCGGTCGAGCTTGATGACCTTGAATTCCAGGGTCTTGTTCTCGTACGGCGTCAGGTCCTTGACCGGGCGCGTGTCGATCAGCGAGCCGGGCAGGAAGGCGCGGATGCCGTTGACCAGGACGGTCAGGCCGCCCTTGACCTTGCCGCTGGTCGTGCCGGTCACGAACTCGCCGGATTCCAGGGCCTTTTCCAGGGCCATCCAGGAGGCCAGGCGCTTGGCGGTGTCGCGGCTGACGATGGTGTCGCCGTAGCCGTTCTCGATGGCGACGATGGCCACCGGCACGAACTGGCCGATCTGTACTTCGACTTCGCCCTGGTCGTTCTTGAACTCGTCGACCGGAACGTAGGACTCGGACTTGAGGCCGGCGTTGACGACGACGAAGTTGTGCTCGATGCGAACGACTTCGGCGGTGACGACTTCACCGACGCGCGTTTCGGTTTTCTGCAGCGACTCGGCGAACAGATCGGCAAAAGATTCAGACATGTATTTCCTTGGGCCACGGAGCAGGGTTTGCCTGCGCGGGATTGCGCCGGCTTCTAAGTCTGTCGTGGCGGTAGTTGCGGGAGCGTCCCGCGACGGTTGGGTTGCAAATCCACCCGGCCGATGCGCTTGCTGCGCGGGCTGGCCGGATGGAGACTTGTCTTCGTGCGGCCCTGAGCTTGAACTTCAGAAGCCCTGCCGCTGATCCCACCAGGCCAGCAC
>CAJYRH010000052.1 GCA_913776795.1 uncultured Pseudorhodoferax sp.
CCGCAATGGCGTGCGGACGTGGACCCACCACACTCATGCGACCCTGCAGCACATTGATGAATTGCGGCAGCTCGTCGAGCGAGGTCTTGCGGATGAAGGCGCCGATCTTCGTCACGCGTGCGTCACCGCGCTTGACCTGGGTGTAGCTCTTCTCGCCGTCCTCGGTCACCGTCATCGAGCGGAACTTGTAGACCATGATCTCCTTGCCGTCCAGGCCGTAGCGGCGTTGCTTGAAGATGATGGGGCCAGGCGAGGTCAGCTTGATGCCGATGGCCACCGCCAGCATGACCGGGGCGATCATCAGCAGGATCACGGACGCCAGCAGGATGTCCCAGCCGCGCTTGACCAGTCCGGTGGTGCCACGGAACGGCGTTTCGCAGACCGAGATCACCGGTGTGCCGCAGACCGACGCGCTGCGGCCCTGGATCAGATCGGTGACGAACATGTCGGGCACGAAATAGATCGAGGCCGTGGTGTCCTTCAGTCCGTCGAGCACCTGCAGGATGCGCGGCTGCGAAGCCATCGGCAGGGACAGGTAGATCATCTGCACGTCGTTGGCCTTGACATAGGCGGGCAGACCTGCGAGCCGGTCGATCAGGCCAAAACCCATCGGCGCGTTGAGGCGGTGCAGTTCGCGGTCGTCGAAGAAGCCGGAGACTTCGATCTGGGAGTAGGGTGTCTCGCGGATGCGGCGCGCCAACGCCACCCCTTGGGTGTTCATGCCCACGATCACGGCCTTGCGCGGCGGACCGCGCAACGCCAGGATGGCGGGTGCCGCCATGCGCAGGGCGCGGTGCGCCGCAATCTGTGAGAGCGGTGCCAGCCACAACCACGTGAGCAGTGCGCTGACGGGAAAGTAGCGCGTGTACCCTGTCGCCACACCCATCACCAGCAGCAGTGCAGCGATGGCGACCCAGTTGATGAGCGTCTGGATGACAAGCTTGCGCAGCGAGGAGCGGATCTGCGTCGTGCCCGGGAACGTCATCGCAAACACGATGACGGACAGGATCAGGTACTCCGGCCGCAGACTGCCCGTGTGGTACAGCCCTACGCCCCACAGCGAAAGCACCAGCATACCGGGATCGATCAACGACTCGATGAAGCTGAGCGGATGGTCCTTTCCCAGATTGCCGCCACTGGCGGCGTCCGACGCGGCCTTGATCTCGGTCAAGGGAATGGGGGAGCTATCCATGGGCGTGGTGGTTGTTCTTCAACCGTGAAACCGCTTGGGCACGGTTGTAGACATCAAGCTTTTTGAAAATGCGCTGCAGATGGTTTTTGACCGTGAACGCGCTGATGTCAAGGATGGTGCCGATCTCCTGGTTGGTCTTGCCCATTTCGACCCACTGCATGATCTGCAACTCGCGCCCTGTCATGCCATTGTCCGGTGCGGCAACGTCAAGGCCGTGGCGCGAGATGGTGATCTGTGCAGGTTCCACCCCTGTGCAGTTTTGGGCAACAGATTTGGCCGGCAGTCCGACCTGACGCATGGCCATGTCGATGTAGGGGAGCAGCGCCGTCAGCGCGGCGGCGCCTGTCTTCTCTGGGATGGCGTCGCGGCTCAACACGACGTACAGGCAATCCTGCTCGCCACGCACGTCGCGCAGGCCGTGGACCAGGGCGCACCGCATGGCAGGGGATCGCGCATGCAGCGCATCCTGGTACGGCCGAGCTATGAGAACCCCGTCCAAGCGCTCCGCAGGAGTCACGAAAGGCTGCTTGTCCACGGCGGACCAATTGGCAAACAGTTGCTGCAGGCGAGCCACAAGGGCGACCGTGCTGCCATTCACTGTACAAATCCCACGCCATGGCGCGACGACATCGTGCGTGATTGCGCCGCGCTGAAAGTCACCCCAGGCCACCGCAAGGATGTCATGCGGCATGAAGTGTTGAATGCCGTTGCGCAGCCAGTTGGACAGGTCCGGACGTGTGCGGATCTGCGCCACTTGCGCCAGCACATCGAAACAGCGGCTGCGGTCTGCGGCGGAAAGATTGCTCAGAAATGACATTCACATCCTTCGGGAAGAGCGGTCAACCTAATCAGGATCGCCACCGCAGGCGCGGTTCAAAATGGTGCATTGTGTTGAAAGTTCTCTGGCGTGGTCGTCTGCATTAGCCAGTTTGATGCCTGCCCGTGTCCATCTGATGGCATCGTCGTGGTCGACAAAATTGTCATGTCGACAGCCCTGTCATTGAGGTGAATTCACCCGATCAGCGCCCGCCGTGGGCCGCCGTGTCGAGAGAGGATCGACAGATCGTCGATGCTTGTGGCGTAAGGCTGAACACGCGGAATGTTAGCGGCTCCAAGCGATGCAGCAAATTTCAAGCCATCAGGAAATGTAACACTATCGGGAACTTGCCTCAATTTGGTGCGCTGGCCGTTGCAACACGCAACAGCTATATATGGATGGCGGCGCGCCATGACGACACGGCCTGCTCGACCAGCCCATGGGTTTCCTGGTAAACCGATTCGTGCTTGAGGTAGGGATCTTTGATGGTCTGGTGCGTCCAGTATCCGAGCATGCGGGACTTGCCAACGGCCTGGGGATCCAGCCGCTCCAACTGTCGGACATGGGCAGGCTCCATCACGAGGATCAGGTCTGCCCACCACAACAGGCTGCCATTGACCTGTTGGGCACGGTGCTTCCCCAGTTCGTCAACTAGCTGCGCATGCCGGCGGGCCACATAGAGCACTGTCTCGTCGACGGGCTTGCCGACCAGAGCGCGCGTTCCGGCGGACTGCACCTGGGTCGCCAAGCCGCGGCCATCGGCTTGCAATTGCAGTCGCAACATGGCTTCAGCCAGTGGACTTCGGCAGATATTGCCGGTGCACAGTACAAGGATGCGTTCATACATGGGGAAAGGCGGGCGCGGGAGTAGGGCTAGGTGGCGAATCGTGTCAGAAAGTCGTGGTACGCCCGCGCAATGCCCTCTTCCAACTGCGTGCGCGGTTGCCACCCCATGGCACGCAAGCGGCTCGAATCCATCAGCTTGCGCGGTGTGCCGTCCGGCTTGCTGTGGTCGTGGACGATCCGACCGCCATAGCCCACGGTCCGCATGACCATCTGGGCCAGCGTCGTGATGCTGACATCTGTTCCGGCGCCCACGTTGATCAGCGGACCGTCGAACCCATGCTCCATCAGAAACACGCAGGCATCCGCCAGGTCGTCCACATAAAGAAATTCGCGCAGCGGCGTGCCTGTGCCCCAAACCACGTACTCGGCATCGCCGCGCAGCTTCGCCTCGTGGGCCTTGCGGATCAACGCCGGCAGCACATGGCTGCTGTTGAGGTCGTAGTTGTCGTTGGGGCCGTACAGGTTGGTCGGCATGGCGCTGGTGTACTGGCGCCCGTACTGGGCGTTGTAGGCCTCGCACATCTTGACACCAGCAATCTTGGCGATCGCATAAGGCTCGTTGGTGGGTTCCAGCAGGCCGGTCAGCAGGTGCTCTTCCTTGATCGGCTGGGGTGCCAACTTGGGATAGATGCAGCTGGAGCCCAGGAACATCAGCCGCTGCACGCCGGCCAGGTGCGCGCCGTGGATGAGGTTGTTCTGGATGCACAGGTTCTGGTAAAGGAAGTCGGCGCGGTAAGTGTTGTTTGCCTGGATGCCGCCCACCTTGGCTGCTGCAATGAACACGTAGGCTGGGCGGTGCCGGTGGAGGTAGGCGTGCACGGCGGCCTGGTGCTGCAGGTCCAATTCGTGGCGCAGGGGCGCCAGAATCCGGGTGTAGCCACCGGCCTGGAGGCGGCGTACGAGGGCCGAGCCCACCATGCCCCTGGCGCCGGCCACCAGGATGTTGGCGTCGCGAGCGATGGATGCGGGGAGGGCGGTCATTCGTGGTGGTCGTAAGCCGTGAAGCCCGCAAGCCGTACCAGCGCGTCGCGCTTGGCAGAGGTGTAGTCGGCCTGCACCATTTCCGACACCAGCGCCTGCAGCGTGGTCCGGGGGCTCCAGCCGAGCTTGCGCTTGGCCTTGCTGGGGTCACCGAGAAGCGTATCGACCTCGGTCGGCCGGAAGTAGCGTGGGTCCACCTTGACGACGACATCGCCCACTTTGCACTTGGCCTGCTTGCCTTGCACGGCGGCCACGATGCCTTGCTCGTCGACGCCCGCCCCTTCCCAGCGCATCGTGATGCCGAGTTCGGCGGCTGCGAACTCCACGAACTGGCGAACGCTGTACTGCACGCCGGTGGCGATGACGAAGTCGTCCGGCTGTGCCTGCTGCAGCATGAGCCACTGCATCTCGACGTAGTCGCGCGCATGGCCCCAGTCGCGCAGCGAATCGAGGTTGCCCAGGTACAGGCAGTCCTGCAGGCCCAGTGCGATGCGCGCTGTGGCGCGCGTGATCTTGCGCGTGACGAAGGTCTCCCCGCGCAGCGGGCTTTCGTGGTTGAAGAGGATGCCGTTGCAGGCATACATACCGTAGGCCTCGCGGTAGTTCACGGTGATCCAGTAGGCATACATCTTGGCCACCGCATAGGGACTGCGCGGGTAGAAGGGGGTGGTTTCCTTCTGAGGTGTTTCCTGTACCAAACCGTAGAGCTCGCTGGTGGAGGCCTGGTAGAAGCGCGTTTTCTTCTCCAGCCCCAGGATGCGAATGGCTTCGAGCAGCCGCAGCGTGCCGATGCCGTCGGCATTGGCCGTGTACTCGGGCATCTCGAAGCTCACGGCCACATGGCTCATGGCGGCCAGGTTGTAGATCTCGTCGGGCTGCACCTGCTGGATGATGCGGATCAGGTTGGTGCTATCCGTAAGGTCTCCGTAGTGCAGCACCATGTCACGGTGCTCCACATGCGGATCCTGGTACAGGTGGTCGATCCGGTCGGTGTTGAACAGCGAGGCGCGCCGCTTGATGCCATGGACTTCGTAGCCTTTGTGCAACAGGAATTCGGCGAGGTAGGCGCCATCCTGGCCAGTGATGCCGGTAATGAGGGCCACTTTTTTCATGCGGATCGTCAAGGAGGACTGCAGGAATGGACGCTGGTACGGTCGGGCGCGCCGTGCACGGCCGGAGTATCGCAGTGTGGAAGAGCATGCTGGAACGCGCAGTTACACTGCGCCCCGTTTCACCGACCCGTCACATTTTTGACACATCCCCCCAGGATCTCCGCATGCTGTTCGGCAAGCTGATGCCACGCGATGGCAACTTTTTCGAGATGTTCAACCAGCATGCCGATCGCATCGTGGAGGCCGCGCGCGCCTTCTCGCAGCTGGTGGCCAACTACCACGACGCACACCTGCGCGAGCAATACAACCGAGACGTGGACAACGCGGAGCGTGCCGCTGACCGCGTGACGCAGGAGGTCAACCGCACGCTGCACAAGACCTTCATCACACCGATTGACCGCGAGCAGATCCATTCGCTGATCAACTGCATGGACGATGTGGCCGACCTGCTGCAGGACGCAGCCGAGACCATGGCGCTGTACGACGTGCGCAGCATGACGGACGAGATCCGCCGCCTGACCGAACTGTGCATGAAGTGCTGCGAGCGCGTGAAGGATGCGGTCAAGCTGCTCTCCAACATCGGGGATCCTGCCACCGCCGAGGCCGCGCTCAAGACCTGCGAGGAAATTGACCGGCTGGAGTCCGACGCCGATCGCGTGATGCGCTCGGCCATGAGCAAGCTGTTCCGCGAGGAGCCGGACGTGCGCGAGCTGATCAAGCTCAAGGCCATCTACGAGCTGCTGGAGACGGTCACCGACAAGTGCGAGGACGTGGCCAACCTCATCGAGGGCATCGTCCTCGAGAACTCCTGATCGGGGCGGCGCACGATGGCTTCTGTGCAGGTGGCCCTGTGGGTCGTGGTGCTGCTGGTCACCCTGGCCCTGGTGTTCGACTTCATGAACGGTTTCCATGACGCGGCCAATTCGATCGCGACCGTGGTGTCCACCGGGGTGCTCAAGCCCGGACAGGCTGTGGTGTTCGCAGCCTTCTTCAACTTCATCGCCATTTTCGTCTTCCACCTGAGTGTGGCGGCCACGGTGGGCAAGGGCATTGCCGAGCCTGGCGTGGTGGACGTGCACGTGGTGTTCGGCGCGCTGATCGGCGCCATCTCTTGGAACCTCATCACCTGGTACTACGGCATTCCCAGCAGTTCCTCGCATGCACTGATCGGTGGCATCGTGGGTGCCGTAATGGCCAAGACCGGCGCCTCGGGACTGGTCGGCAGTGGGATCGCCAAGACGGTGGGATTCATCTTCGTATCGCCGTTGCTGGGTTTCACGCTGGGTTCGATCATGCTGGTCATCGTCGCCTGGCTGTTCCGACGCGCCACGCCATCGCGGGTGGACCGCTGGTTTCGCCGCTTGCAACTGGTTTCGGCCGGAGCGTACAGCCTGGGCCACGGCGGCAACGATGCGCAGAAGACCATCGGCATCATCTGGTTGCTGCTGATCGCCACGGGCTACGCCTCTTCCACGGATGCTTCGCCGCCGACCTGGACCATCATCAGCTGCTACGTGGCAATCGCGGCCGGCACCATGTTCGGCGGCTGGCGCATTGTCAAGACCATGGGCCAGAAGATCACCAAGCTCAAGCCAGTGGGCGGCTTCTGCGCCGAAACCGGCGGCGCGCTGACGCTGTTCATGGCCACGGTGCTGGGCATTCCGGTGTCGACCACCCACACCATCACGGGTGCCATCGTCGGCGTGGGGTCCACGCGGCGCGCCAGCGCGGTGCGCTGGGGCGTGGCGGGCAACATCGTTTGGGCTTGGATCTTCACGATCCCGGCCAGCGCCTTCGTGGCGGCGATCGCCTATTGGGTCAGCTTCCGGGTGTTCTGATCGCTATTGCGAAATCTTGCGCGCCTCTTCGATCTGGTATTCGAAGTAGCGCTGGAAGCTGAAGGCCAGGCTGGCCATCAGCACGCCGGTCCCCAGCAGCAACGCGGCGGCCACGCCGATCACCGTGAGCCAGTTGGTGTTGCCAGCTGGCGCTTCGGGCGTGGCCGAGCTATTGAACGCTGCATTCCACTTCTCGGACGAGCGCAGCCCATAGACGATGGCCGTCAGCGCGCTGGCCGCGATCGATACGCCCAGCAAGGGAATCAGCAGCCAGCTCCAGTGGTCGTCTTGGCCGAACTGCTGCACGCGCTCGATGCCGTACAAGCCCAGTGCAGTGGGCAGCGGGTACAGCCAGCCCCACAGGTCACCCAGGCCGCGCAGGTAGAAACGGTGCAGGCCCAGCGGGCCGCCCAAGAGGGCGAGCCAGGTGGCCAGGGTCTTGTTCTTGGCTCTGTACATCGGGTCAGACCGGCGGCTTGCTGTCGCCGGGGCCCAGGGCCTTTTCCATGAGCACGATGTCGAGCCAGCGCTCGAACTTCCAGCCGCAAGAGCGGATCACGCCGACTTGCTCAAAGCCCATCGCGCGGTGCACGCCGATGGATCCGGCGTTGGCGGAGTCGCCGATCACCGCGATGAGCTTGCGCACGCCGCGCGCCTGCGCTGCCTCGGCCAACGCCGTCAGCAGTTGGCGGCCCAGGCCGCGGCCGGCCGCTTCTGGTGCGAGGTAGATCGAATCCTCGGCCGAGAAGCGGTAGGCCGGGCGCGGCTTGAACCAGTTGCAGTAGGCAAAGCCCAGCACGCGGCCATCCTCCTCGGCGACGAGGTAGGGCAAGCCCTTGGCCAGCACGTCGACGCGGCGGGCAGCCATGTCCTCGGCAGTGGGCGGGTCGATCTCGAAGGTGCCGGTGCCATGCAGCACATGGTGTGCGTAGATGGCGGCAATGGACGCAACGTCGGCGTCGGTGCTGGGACGGAGGCTGGGCATGTGGAAAGAAAAAGCAGCAGTGCAGGCTATAATCGCGGGCTTTTCAGCGTGTCGCTGGCCGGGTGGCCACAAGCGCGTGTCTCAGCGCTGAATCTGAAAAACGAATCTGGCCCACCGGTGCTATCTAGCTGGCAGGCCGACCCCTTGAGGATAAATCATGGTTGTCATCCGGCTTTCCCGCGGCGGTGCTAAGGCCCGTCCCTTCTTCAACATCGTCGTCGCCGACAAGCGCGTTCGCCGCGACGGCCGCTTCATCGAGCGCATCGGTTTCTACAACCCGACCGCCAAGGCCAACGAAGAGGGCATCCGCATCGCCCAGGACCGCCTGACCTACTGGCGCAGCGTTGGCGCCCAGGCTTCGCCTACGGTCGAGCGTCTGGTGGCCCAGGCCGCTGCCGCCGCACCGGCTGCTGCTCCCGCAGCGGCTGCCTGAGTTGACAGGCCTGCTCATGTTGCAGGCACTCGATCCGGCGCCCCTGCCGGACGATGCGGTCGAAGTGGCGCGCATCGTTGGCGGTTGGGGCGTCAAGGGCTGGCTCAAGCTGTTGCCCCATAGCGCCCAACCCGAGGCGCTTTTTTCTTCCAAACGCTGGTATCTGCAAGCCTCCGAGCGTGGCCCCAAGGCCTTCGAGGGCACGCTGTTGCTGAAGGTGCGCGAAGCGCGCGAGCATTCCGGCGCGATCGTGGCCCAGGTGCAGGACATCGGCGACAAGGACGTGGCCGATGCGCTCAAGGGTGCGCGCATCTTCGTCTCGCGCTCCAGTTTCCCGAGTGCCGCGACGGACGAGTACTACTGGGTCGATCTGATCGGCCTCGATGTGGTGAACCGAGAAGGCGTGCCTCTCGGCCAGGTGCGCGAACTGCTGTCCACCGGCCCCCAGACCGTGCTGGTCATGGAGCAGCCGGGCGTCGAAGGCGAGAAGCCCGTGGAGCGCATGGTGCCTTTCGTTTCGGCCTACGTCGACCAGGTCGACCTGCCCGGCCGCTGCATCACGGTGGACTGGCAGCCCGACTACTGACCGGGGCTGCCTGAGGCCATGCGCTTCGACGTCATCACGCTGTTTCCCGAATTGTTCGCGCCATTCCTGGCGAGCGGCGTGACGCGGCGCGCTTTCGCTTCGGGACAGGTCGATGTGCGGCTGTGGAACCCGCGCGACCAGGCCGACGGCAATTACAAGCGCGTCGACGACAAGGCCTTCGGGGGTGGCCCCGGCATGGTCATGCTGGCGGAGCCGCTTGCGCGCTGCATCGACGCGGTTCTTGCCGAGCGCAGCCCTGGCACGCCCGTCGTTCTGTTCGCCCCTGTGGGCTTGCCGCTCAACCACGGGGCGGTGGCCGACTGGGCAGGGAGCCGTGGCGCAGTGCTGCTGTGCGGTCGCTACGAGGGCATCGACCAGCGCCTGGTCGACCGTTACGTGACGCACAGCATCAGCCTGGGCGACTTCGTGTTGTCGGGCGGCGAGATCGCTGCGCTGGCGCTGCTCGATGCTGTGGCGCGCTTGCAGCCCGGTGTGCTCAACGATGCCGAGAGCCACCAGTTCGACAGCTTCCACCCCGCCCTGGACGGCCTGCTGGACTGCCCCCACTACACCCGGCCAGAAGAGTGGCGCGGCGCCCCTGTGCCCGAAGTGCTGCTCTCGGGCCACCATGGCCGCATCGCGCGCTGGCGGCGTGATGTGCAGTTGCGCCTCACGGCCGAACGCCGACCCGATCTGCTGGCCGCAGCGCGTGCGGCTGGTCGCCTGACCGCCGCAGACGAAGCCGCGCTAGCGCACAAGGCATCCGGCACGCTATAATCGCGGGCTTTTAGGATCCTCTGTCCGCTGCCTTTCGCAATGTCGCGTCTGGCCCCGTCCCAGCAGGCGACTGTTTTTGTAGTCCTGCCCGCTGCGCGACACCCGAGCGTGAGCACGATCCTGTGGAAGAACCATGAACCTCATCCAGATCCTCGAGCAGGAAGAAATCACCCGCCTGGGCAAGAAGATTCCGGAATTCGCACCCGGCGACACCGTGATCGTCAGCGTCAACGTGGTCGAAGGCACGCGCAAGCGCGTCCAGGCCTACGAAGGCGTGGTCATCGCCAAGCGCAACCGTGGCCTGAACAGCGGCTTCACGGTGCGCAAGATCTCCAGTGGCGAAGGCGTGGAACGCACGTTCCAGACCTACAGCCCGCTGATCGCCGGCATCGAAGTCAAGCGCCGCGGTGACGTGCGCCGTGCCAAGCTGTACTACCTGCGCGACCGCAGCGGCAAGTCGGCACGCATCAAGGAAAAGCTGGTGCTCAAGGCCCCCAAGGCCGCTGCTGCAGCCCAGTAAGCCGACCGGTCTTTCGGTCCGTCAAGCCGCCACCTGCTTCGCGCGTGGCGGCTTTTTGCTTTCCGGTCCCTGTCTCCCCCCGTTGCGAGTCCCTGTGTCCGATCTGCCGCTGACGCCGCTCTCCAAGATCCCCAACTTCGATCCGCGCCATGCCCCGTCGCTGGGCACGGATGCGCACCTGCCCGCGGTGCCGCTGGCGCGCCTGGGAGCCGAAGCCCTGCGCGAGCGCTTTCGTTCGCCGCCGGTCTGGGAGCCCGAGGTGCGCGCCGAGCCGCGCTTCACCGACCGCGCCCCGGCCCGCGCGGCCGTTCTGGTGCCCGTGGTGCTGCGCGCGGCCGGCCCGACGCTGCTACTGACCGAGCGCTCGCAGCAGCTCGCCAACCATTCGGGCCAGGTGGCGTTTCCCGGTGGCCGCATCGACGCCACCGATGCCGACGCCCGTGCCGCCGCGCTGCGCGAGGCGCAGGAGGAGGTCGGGCTGGACCGCGCCCATGTCGAACTCATCGGCGCGTTGTCCAACTATGTGACAGGCACGGCCTTCGTGGTGACGCCAGTGGTGGGGCTGGTGCGTCCGGGTTTTGAGCTGACCTTGAATGCCGGCGAGGTGGCGTCCGCGTTCGAGGTGCCGCTGGCCTTTCTGATGAATCCGGCCAACCACCACCGCCACATGCTGGAGTGGCAGGGCGCTCGTCGCGAGTGGTTCTCGATGCCGTTTCACGACGGGGAGGTCGAGCGGTTCATCTGGGGGGCGACCGCCGGCATGCTGCGCAACCTGTACCGATTCCTGGCAGCCTGAGGCCCTTGCGCCTGTCGCCTATGATGGTTGTCCGATGAGCTTCTTCGCCGTCTTCTGTGCGCTGCTGCTCGAGCAGGTGCGGCCGCTGGCTCGCGACAACGCCATCCACGGCTGGTTGCGCAGCTGGGCGCGCTGGAGCAGCGACAACTTCGATGCAGGCAAGTCCCTGCACGGCTGGACCAGCTGGGCCCTGGCCGTGCTGCTGCCCACGGTGCTGGCGCTGGCCGTGTACTGGGTGCTGGCGCACTGGGTGGGCTGGCCCGCGGCAGTGCTGTGGAACGTGGTGGTGTTGTACGGCACGCTGGGCTTTCGGCAGTTCAGCCACCATTTCACCGAGATCCGCAATGCGCTCGAGGCCGGCGACGAGCTGCAGGCGCGTGAGCACCTCGCTGCCTGGCAGCGGGTGGACGCAAGCGAGCTGCCGCGCCGCGAGATCGTGCGCCATGTCATCGAATACTCGGTGCTGGCCGCGCACCGCCATGTGTTCGGCGTGCTGGCCTGGTTCGCGGTGCTGGCGGGTCTCGGCCTGGGGCCGGCCGGCGCGGTGTTCTACCGCATGGCGGAGTTCGTTTCGCGCTATTGGCGCTACCGTGCCAATCCACAGAACCAGCCCGCCAGCGCCGCCCTGCAACGGGTGGCTGGCGTCGCCTGGACGGTGGTCGACTGGGTGCCCGCACGCGCCACGGCGATGGGGTTTGCCATCGTCGGCAGCTTCGAGGACGCGATCGACAGCTGGCGCCACCACGCCCAGCAGTTCCCCAACGACAACGACGGCGTGATCCTGGCTGCCACTTCGGGCGCCGTGAACGTGCGCCTGGGTGGCGAGGCGCTCAAGGCCAAGCCCATGGCTGGCACGCTGCAGCCGTTCGAGGCGGGTCTGCAGCCACCGCAGGATTCGACGTCCACGCCAGGCCGCGAACCCGAACTGGCCCATCTGCGCAGCGTCGTCGGCCTGGTCTGGCGGACCGTGGTGCTGCTGCTTGGCCTGCTGGCCCTGCTGACCCTCGCCCGCCTACTGGGATGAGTTTCACGAGCCCGCACCTGGCTGCGCTTGCGCCTTACACGCCAGGCGAGCAACTGGCCATCGAGGGACTGGTCAAGCTCAACACCAATGAGAACCCGTACCCACCGTCGCCTCGTGTGCTCGCGCCGATCGAAGCTGCTGCGCGCGCGGGCCTGCAGTTGTATCCTGATCCCGAATCGCGCGCACTGCGCGGCGTGATTGCACACCACATTGGCGTGGCGCCTGAGCAAGTGTTCGTGGGCAATGGTTCCGACGAGGTATTGACGCTGGCGTTCGACGCTTTTTTCCGCCACGCGGGCCAGCCGCTGCTGCTGCCCGATGTGAGTTACAGCTTCTACCAGTCGGTCTGCTGCTGGCTGGACGTGGCCGTGCGTTTGGTGCCACTGGACAAAGACCTGCGGGTGGACTTGGCAGCCTTGGAGGCCACGCGCGGCGAGGCGGTGGCCGGCATGGTCATCGCCAACCCGAACGCGCCCACTGGCATCGCGCTGCCACTCGACGCTTTGGAGCGGCTTGCACAGGTCCATCCGCGGCGCGTGCTGCTGGTCGACGAGGCCTATGTGGACTTCGGAGCCGAGTCGGCCATTGAACTCGTGGCGCGGCATCCGAACGTGCTCGTGGGGCAAACCCTGTCCAAGTCGCGCGCGCTGGCCGGACTGCGTGTGGGCTGGGCCATTGGCCAGGCGCCGCTGGTGGAGGCGCTCACGCGCGTGAAAAGCAGCTTCAATGCTTACCCGCTGGACCGCCTGGCCCAGGTCGGCGTCATCGCAGCCTTCGAGGACCACGCCTGGTTCGCGCAACAGCGCGATGCTGTGGTGCACTGCCGCGAAGGCCTGCTGCTGCAACTCGAGGACTTGGGTTTCGTGGTGCTGCCCTCGCACGCCAACTTCGTCCTGGCGCACCACCCGGCGCACGACGCAGCGCAACTGGCTGCTGCGCTGCGCGCGCACAAGGTGCTCGTGCGCCACTTCGCGCAGCCGCGCATCGCCCAGTACCTGCGCATCAGCGTGGGCACGCCAGCACAGTGCGAGCAGCCACTGCAGGCGCTGGCCACCTGCCTGCAGTGCTGAGCGTCAGGCGCTCAGCGCCTGCGCGTGGTGGGCGAAGTGCTCGCCCAGGAAGCTGGCGACGAAATAGTAGCTGTGGTCGTAGCCTGGCTGCAGCCGTAGTGTGAGCGGGTGGCCGGCAGCGTCGCAGGCGGCCTGCAACAGCCCTGGCTGCAACTGGCCGGCCAGGAACTCGTCGGCATCGCCCTGGTCGACCAGCAGCGGCAGTCGCTCGGTGGCGCTCTGGACCAGTTCGACCGCATCCCAGGCCGCCCAGTCGGCACGGTCTGCTCCGAGGTAGGCCGTGAACGCCTTGTGGCCCCAGGGCACCCGCGACGGCGCCACGATGGGCGAAAAGGCGGACACGCTACGGTAGCGGCCAGGGTGGCGCAGGGCCGTGACCAGTGCGCCGTGGCCGCCCATGGAATGGCCGAAGATGCCGCGCGCCGCGGTTGCCGGGAAATGCTGTTCGATCAGCGCCGGCAGTTCGTCGGCCACGTAGTCCTGCATGCGGAACTGCGGCGCCCAGGGTGCCTGCGTGGCGTTGACGTAGAAGCCTGCGCCCTGGCCCAGGTCATAGGCCGTGTCGTTGGCCACGTTGTCACCACGCGGGCTGGTGTCCGGCGCGACGACGATGAAGCCGTGGCGCGCGGCATGCTCCTGCGCGCCGGCCTTGGTGATGAAGTTCTGCTCGGTGCAGGTCAGGCCCGAGAGCCAGTACAGCACCGGGCACTTCCTGCCGGCCAGGGCTTGCGCGGGCAGGTAGATGCCGAAGCGCATTTCGGTGCCGGTGCTGGTGGCGGCGTGCTTCCACACCTCCTGCCGGCCGCCAAAGCTGGTATGGCTCTCGACGCGTTCCATCAGTAGTGCACCACCGAGCGAATCGACTTGCCTTCATGCATGAGGTCGAAGGCTTCGTTGA
This sequence comes from uncultured Pseudorhodoferax sp., assembly GCA_913776795.1. The sequence goes on from CAJYRH010000052.1 coordinate 13,876, forward strand.
TGCCCGTGAGCGGCATGGTGTGCGTGACGAAGGGGGCCAGCTGGATGTCGCCTTTCATCGCGTCTTCCACCATGCCCGGCAACTGGCTGCGGCCCTTGACGCCACCGAAGGCCGTGCCCATCCACTTGCGGCCCGTGACCAGCTGGAACGGCCGCGTCGAGATCTCCTGACCCGCGCCGGCCACGCCGATGATGACGGACTGGCCCCAGCCGCGGTGGGCGCACTCGAGTGCCGCGCGCATCACGTTGGTGTTGCCGATGCACTCGAACGAATGGTCCACGCCCCAGCCCGTCATCTCGACGATCACCTGCTGGATGGGCTTGTCGAGATCCTTGGGGTTCACGCAGTCGGTCGCCCCGAAGGTCCTGGCCAGGTCGAACTTGGATGGATTGGTGTCGATCGCGATGATGCGGCCGGCCTTGGCCTTCTTCGCGCCTTGCACCACCGCCAGGCCAATGCCACCCAGCCCGAACACGGCCACCGTGTCGCCCTCCTGCACCTTGGCCGTGTTCCATACCGCACCCAAGCCGGTCGTCACGCCGCAGCCCAGCAGGCAGACCTGCTCGGGATTGGCGTCGGGATGGATCTTGGCCAGCGAGACCTCGGCGACGACCGTGTACTCGCTGAAGGTGGAGCAGCCCATGTAGTGGTGGATGGGCTGGCCGTTGTACGAGAACCGCGTGGTGCCATCGGGCATCACGCCCTTGCCCTGGGTTGCGCGCACCGACACGCACAGGTTCGTCTTGCCGCTCTTGCAAAACAGGCATTCGCCGCATTCGGCTGTGTACAGCGGGATCACGTGGTCGCCGGGCTTGACGCTGGTGACGCCATCGCCGACCTCGACGACGATGCCTGCGCCCTCATGGCCCAGTACGGCCGGGAACAGGCCTTCGGGGTCGTCGCCCGACAGCGTGAAGGCGTCGGTGTGGCAGACGCCGGTGTGGGTGATCTTGACCAGTACCTCGCCTTTTCTGGGCGGGGCGACATCGATCTCGACGATCTGCAGCGGTTCTCCGGCCTTGAAGGCGACGGCGGCGCGGGATTTCATGGATGGTTCTCCTGGAAGGGGCTAACGGAGGTAGGTGCGGACCAGCGTGGTCATGTCCTGCACGCGCTGGGCATGGCGGTCGTCGCCTGCAGCGGACGTGCCGAATTCCTCGCGGATGTGTGATTCCAGCACTTCGGCCATGAGGCCGTTGACGGCACCGCGGATGGCCGCCAGCTGCTGCAGCACGGGGCCGCAGTCGGCGCCGGCCTCCAGCGCGCGCTCGAGCGCATCGGCCTGACCGCGGATGCGGCGCACGCGCAGCAGGGCCTTCTTCTTCTCGGCGGGGGAGTGCGGCATGGCGCCGCACTATACCCCAGGGGAGTATCTCTCAGTAGCGCGGCGGCTGGCTCAGCTCTGCGAAGAGGTCAGCGTAGATGGCATGGCGGCGGGGCGCGATGCTGCTTCCCTCGCCGACGGCGGCCAGCACGGCGCAGCCCGGCTCGTGCAGGTGGGTGCAGTTGTAGAAGCGGCACTGGTCCGCTTGTGCAGCGATGTCGGGCATCAGCGCGGCGAGCTGGCGCGGCGCGATCTGGTGCAGGCCGAATTCCTGGAAGCCGGGCGAATCGATCACGGCCGTGCTGCGCGTCGTGTCGGTCCAGTACCAGGTGGTGCTGGTTGTGGTGTGCCTGCCTGACTTGAGCGCGTGGGAAATTTCCTGCGTCAGCACGGCCGCGCCCGGAACGAGCTGGTTGATCAAGGTGCTTTTTCCCGCGCCGGAGGGGCCCAGCACCAGCGTGGCCTTGCCGCGCAGCAGCGGCGCCAGTTCGCTGGCGCCCTCTGCACGCAGGCTGGCGGTGTACACGGCATAGCCCATGGCGCGGTACGGTGCCAGCCGTTGCCAGGCGCGCGCGAAGGGGTCGGCAAGGTCGCGCTTGTTGAGGACGACCACTGGTGCGATGTGTTCGGCCTCGGCTGCGATCAGCACGCGCGCGAGCTGCTGTTCCGATGGCTCGGGCTCTGCCGCGATCAGCACCAGCACCTGATCGATGTTGGCCGCGAAGGACTTCGTGCGGATTTCGTCCTGGCGGTACAGCAGGTTGCGGCGCGGCTCGACGGCCTCGATGCTGCCCTCGTCGCCCTGGCCGGGCGGTGGCGCCGACCAGCGCACGCGGTCGCCGACGACGGCCTGGCTCTTCTTGCCGCGCGGATGGCAGATGCGCCGGCTGCCGTCGTCGGCCTCGACCAGGCAGTGCCGGCCATGTGCGGCGACGACCAGGCCAGTGCGCAGGGTGCTCAAGTCAGCAGCGCGTCGAAGCGCGTGGCACAGTCGAAATCGGTCTCGGACAGGCCGCGCACGTCGTGCGTGTTGAGCGCCACCACGCAGTGGTCGTAGCGCACCACCAGCTCGGGATGATGGTCCTGCACATGGGCGAGGAAGGCCACGGCGTTCACGAAGGCCATGGTCTCGTGGTAGTTGGCGAAGCGGTAGGTCTTCTCGATCGCGACGTTCTCGCCGTCGCCGCGCAGCGTCCAGCCATGCAGCTGGGCCAGCCGGGTCACGATGTCGGTGGGCTTGAGAGCGCGGCGTGGCGTCGTGGCCCAGTCCTTCTTTGGCAATGCGTTCATGCGGTGCTCCTCAGGCGGCGGGCTGCAGGCGGGCCAGCCGTTCGGAGGCGGGCGGATGGGAGTAGTAGAACTTCACGAACACGGGGTCGGGCGTCAGCGTGCTGGCGTTGTCTTCGTAGAGCTTGAGCAGTGCGGCCGACAGGTCGGCGCCGCTGGTCTGGGCCACGGCGAAGGCGTCGGCCTGGAACTCGTGGCGGCGCGACAGCTGGGCCGACAGCGGCGCCACGAAGAAGCTGAACACCGGCATGGCCAGCATGAACAGCAGCAGCGCCAGTGCGTCGTTGGGGGCAGGGCGGCCGTCGGGCATCAGGGTCATGGAGGGTTGCACGCCCAGGCCGGTGTAGAACCAGCTCTGGCCTGCCAGCCAGCCCAGCAGCGCGAAGCCGGCCAGGCTCAGCGCGAACATCGTGACGATGCGCTGCACGATGTGCTTGTGCTTGAAATGGCCGAGCTCGTGGGCCAGCACGGCATCGACCTGGCGTGGCGACAAACGGGCCAGCAGCGTGTCGTAGAACACCACGCGCTTGGCCGCGCCGAAGCCCGTGAAGTAGGCGTTGCCGTGCGCGCTGCGGCGGCTGCCGTCCATCACGTACAGGCCCTTCGCCGCAAAACCGCAGCGCTGCATCAGCGCGGTGACGCTGGCCTTAAGGGTCTCGTCCTCCAGCGGCTTGAATTGGTTGAACAGCGGCGCGATGAAGGTCGGGTAGACCATCAGCAGCACCAGGTTGAAGCCCATCCAGGCACCCCAGGCCCACAGCCACCAGCGCTGGCCGACCGCGCCCATGAGCCACAGGATCAGCGCGGCGATCGGCAGGCCGATCAGCGCACCGATCGACACCGACTTGACCAGGTCGGCCAGCCAGAGCCGTCCAGTCATCTTGTTGAAGCCGAAACGTTGCTCGATGCCGAAGGTCTGGTGCAGCGTGAACGGCAGTTCGAGCACGCCGCCGATCAGCGCGAAGGCGGCCAGCAGCGCAAGTTGCTGCGCCATGCCGGGCCCCATGGCCCGCAGTAGAAGCTCATTGAGCAGGCCCAGTCCGCCAAGCAGTGTCCAGCCCAACAGCACGGCCGCGCCAAAGGCCATCTCCAGCAGGCCGAATCGTGTCTTGGCGATGGTGTAGTCGGCCGCCTTGCGGTGTGCTTCGGGCGTGACAGCGCTGGCGAACGCGGGAGGTACTACGTCGCGGTGCTGTGCCACATGGCGGATCTGGCGGCTGGCCAGCCAGAACTTGACCAGGAGCCCGAGCATCAGGGCCACCGCGAATGCCGCGGTGAAAAGGTCCGCAGCGGACAGGTCAGGAGGCATAGCCGACCAGTGTAGGCCATCGGCGACAATGCCCGCATGGACCGAGCGAACACCACTTTCCCGCCCGTGCTGCTGGGCAAATCCGATAAAAACCTGGTCTGGCTGGACTGCGAGATGACCGGACTGGACCCGGAGGTTGAGCGCCTGATCGAGATCGCCGTGGTCGTGACGGGTCCGGATCTGCAGCCCCGCGTGGAAGGGCCGGTGCTCGTGATCCACCAGAGCGACGAGCAGTTGGACAAGATGGATGCCTGGAACAAGGGCACGCACGGCCGCAGTGGTCTGATCGACAAGGTGCGGGCCTCCAGCATCGACGAAGCCCAGGCCGAGGCCGAGCTGCTGGCATTCCTGGTGCGCTATGTGCCAAAGAACGTGGCGCCGATGTGTGGCAACAGCATCGGCCAGGACCGGCGCTTTCTGGTCAAGTACATGCCCAAGCTGGAGGCCTTCTTCCATTACCGCAACCTGGACGTCAGCACGCTCAAGGAGCTGGCCAAACGCTGGAAGCCTGAGGTCTACAGCAGCTTCAAGAAGGCGCAGAAGCACACGGCGCTGGCCGACGTGCATGAGTCCATCGACGAACTGGCGCATTACCGCACCCATTTCCTGCGCATGGATTGACCGGGCATGGCATAATCGAAGGCTTCGGCGAAGTCGCTTGACTGCGCCGTTTTTGCGCATCTCCCCTCACACTCTCGGCTTTGGATCCTTAAATCCTGAATGAGCCGCCAGCGTCCAGCGTCAAGCTCGGCGCTGTTCCGTTTGAAGGTGGATGTTTGTTCCACCGATGACGAGCCTTGAACCGCCATTTCAGCGCGGGCATGGCACGTGTTAGAAATCCATGACCGACTCTTTTGAAGACCGGGCAGCTTTGCCCATGCCCGCCCACGACAACACTTTCGTCGAGAGCGATTCCTTTGCCTCTGAGGCAGCCGTTGCACCGGCGGATGGTTCCGCTTTTGCGGCCCTGGGCCTGGCTGAGCCGCTGGTGCGTGCCGTCGTCGACATGGGCTACACCCAGCCCACCACTGTGCAGTTGCAAACCGTTCCAATGGCCATGGGCGATATCGCCGGGTTCAACGACCTGATGGTCTCCAGCCAGACCGGCAGCGGCAAGACCGCGGCCTTCCTGCTGCCCGTGCTGCACACGCTGATCCGTCAGCAGGAGGCCCATGAAGCGGCCGAGCGCGCCGAACGCGAGCGTCTGGCGGCCGAGGCCGTCGCTCGCGGGGAGCTGGCACCCAAGAAGGCGCGTCGCAAGGACCCGACCAATCCACGCCATTTCAAGCCCGCCGAGCCTGGCGCGCTGGTGCTGTGTCCCACGCGCGAACTGGCGCAGCAGGTTGCCCACGACGCGATCGAATTGGTCAAGCATTGCCGTGGCCTGCGCATTGCCAACGTCGTGGGAGGCATGCCCTACGCGCTGCAGATCGCCAAGCTGCAGAACGCGAACCTAGTGGTGGCCACGCCTGGCCGTTTGCTCGATCTGCAGCGCTCCATGCAGCTCAAGCTGGACAAGGTGCGCTTCTTGGTGGTGGACGAAGCAGACCGCATGCTGGACCTGGGTTTTGCCGACGACCTGGCCGCGATCAATGAACTGACGGCCCAGCGCCAGCAGACCATGATGTTCAGCGCCACCTTTGCGCCGCGCATCCAGCAGCTGGCGATGCGCGTGATGCGCGAGCCCAAGCGCGTGCAGATCGACTCTCCGCAAGAGAAGCACCAGAATATCCGCCAAGTTCTGTTCTGGGCCGACAACGCGCAGCACAAGCGCGCGCTGCTGGACCACTGGCTGCGCGATGCAAGCATCGAGCAGGCCATCGTGTTCGCCAGCACCCAAGTGGAGTGCGACGGGCTGGCCCATGACCTGCAGCAGTCCGGCTTTTCGGCCGTGGCATTGCATGGTGCGCTGAGCCAGGGCCTGCGCAATCGGCGCCTGATGGCGCTGCGCAATGGCCAGGTGCAGATCCTGGTAGCAACCGACGTGGCCGCGCGCGGCATCGACGTGCCGGCCATCACGCACGTGTTCAACTTCGGCCTGCCCATGAAAGCCGAGGACTACACGCACCGCATTGGCCGGACCGGCCGCGCCGGGCGTGATGGCCTGGCTATCACCTTCGCCGAATTTCGAGACCGGCGCCGCATCCTGGACATCGAACACTTCACCCGCCAGCTGTTCAAGGCCGAGACCATCCCCGGCATGGAGCCGCGCGAGCGCCCCCCCGAGTCGCGCAAGCCGGCCTTCGGCCGCGGCGCTCCGCGCGGCGGCGAGCCGCGTGGCCGCGGTTTTGGCGGTCCGCGCGGCGGGCAGCATGAGCGTGCCGGGTTCGGCGCCTGGCAGGCCGGCGACCGTGGTGGATTCGGCAGTCAGGCCCGGTCCGCCCCAGGCGAGCGTGGGCAACCTTCCGGGCGTGGCGAAGGTGCCCGTGCAGGCGGCGCCCGTCTGGCTGGCGGCGGCAAGGTGTTCGTGCCTTTTGACTCCAAGAGGCGTCCACACAAAGCGTCGCGCTGATCCGGACAGCGGCGCTGGCGGATCGCAGTGGCGCCGCTGCCTTTTACAATCGTTCGGAGATTTGTGGGTTTTTGCGCAGATTCCGCTCAAATGAGGGAGTGATCGTTGCGCCCGTCGCTGATTCGGAGCGGCCCTGCATCTGTTGGCACGTACAGTTGTGGTTGGCAGGCTCTGTCTTTTGGGAACGGCATCGGATGATTCGACTTCGACGTAGCAACACCGAAGGGGCGCGGTCCCCGGTTGCAACAGATGCTTGGGCCGAGGGTTGCGGCGCATGATCAAGTTGTTCAACCACTACCTGCACCGGCGAACGGTGCTGCAGGTGGTCCTCGACTTCGTGCTGATCCTGGCGGCAGTGTTTGCAGAGCTGATATGGCGGCGTGCGGAGTGGCCGACCATGGTGCCGGTGCTTGGCTACACGGCCTTGTTGGCGACCGGAATGCTGGTCATCAACGGCAGCATGGGGTTCTACCAGCGTGTGCACGGGCGTTCGCTCAACCAGTCGCGCGCGCGAGGGGCGTTGGCATTGCTGCTCGCGGTGCCTGTGACCTATGCCGTCTTCGGCTCGGTTCCATTGGGCATCGACGGCCGCCAGTCTCTCGCGCTGGCCGCCATGGTAGGCCTGCTGGTGGTTCTGGCTCATCGTGTCGATGCCGCCCATTCTGGTGCGCAATCGGCCCTGCGGCATCGGGTGTTGGTGTTTGGTACTGGTCCGCGAGCAGCGTTGGTAGGCCGTGCGCTCAAGAAGGACGATCCACACGTCGACGTGGTGGGCTACTACGCCAGTCCGAACGAAGCCGAGGCCGAGGTGTCGGCCTGGGGGATTCTGTCCAAGAGCAAATCCCTGACCGACACGGCGCTTGAACTGGAGGTCGACGAGATCGTTGTCGCGCTGGTCGAGCGACGGGGCGGAAGCATGCCGCTCCGTGAACTGCTGGACTGCAAGCTGCACGGCGTGCGCGTGGTCGACATGGCAACGCATTTCGAGAAGACGAAAGGCCAAATCCGACTTGACTCGGTATCTGCTGGCTGGCTGGTTTTTGGCGACGGGTTCAGCCAGGGCGGCTTGCGTACGGTGGTCAAGCGCATCTTTGACATTGCCTGCGCGCTGGTGTTGATCGGGATCACGGCGCCTGTGATGTTGGTCACGGCACTCATCATCAAGCTGGAGAGCCGTGGCCCTGTGTTCTACCGTCAGGAGCGTGTCGGCTTCAATGGCCGGCTGTTCAACGTCGTCAAGTTCCGCAGCATGCGAACGGACGCGGAAAAAGATGGCCCGCAGTTCGCAGCTGCCAAGGACAGTCGGGTCACAAGGGTAGGGGGCTTCATACGGAAGGTGCGGATCGACGAATTGCCGCAACTGTTTTCGGTATTGAATGGCGACATGAGCCTGGTCGGTCCGCGGCCCGAGCGCCCCTTTTTTGTGGACCAACTGACCCGCGAAATTCCCTACTATGCGGTGCGCCAGAGCGTCAAGCCCGGCGTGACCGGCTGGGCCCAGGTGCGCTACCACTACGGCGCATCACTGGAAGACTCGGCAGAAAAGCTGCAGTACGACCTGTACTATGTCAAGAACCACTCGCTGTTTCTGGATCTCGTGATCCTGTTCGAGACCATCGGGGTGGTGTTGATGGCCAAGGGCGCGCGCTGAGCATGCCGGCGCCTGGTGTGGCGCTGGGCGGCCCGCGCTCGAAGTAGGAAACCGCGTGGACAGTCCCAACATTCTCCTGAGCGTCTGGGGGTATGCCATTGCCGGGTTGACCTTTAGCGCATTCGCAGTCGCGCTGGTGCGCTGGCGCAAGCTGTGGTCGTCGCGTGAAGTCTCCCCGGGCCTGCTGCTCGGAGCGGTCGCAGCATCCGCAGGATGGGCCTTTACCGTGCTGGCCACGCTGTTAGGCGGGCCGCCCTGGGTGGTCGATGTCGGCCTCGTCGCCGATTGCCTGCGGTACGCCTGCTGGATCGGGTTCTTGTTGCTGCTGTGGCGGCCCGAACGTCCTGGCTGGCTGGTGCAGCGCTTTGGCTGGGCGGGTGTGGTCGCGGCGATGCTGGTGGGTGCCACGGCATTGGCGCGCGTGCGCAACCTTCTTGACGGCAGCGCGGCGGTCGTGCAGGGCCAGTGGCAGCTGTTGGGTGCGATGGCCCTGCCGGTCTTTGCGCTGTTTCTCCTGGAGCAGGTCTACCGCAACGTGAGCGACGATGTGCGTTGGAGCCTGAAGCCTCTGTGCCTGGGCTTGGCGGGGACCTTCCTGTTCGACCTGTACGTGTTCTCGCAAGCGGTCCTGTTCAACCGGCCCGACCTGGACGCAATGAGCGTGCGTGGTCTGCTGCATGCACTGATGGTGCCGTTGCTGTGGTTGTCCATGAGTGGGCGCAGCGACTGGGTCGGCAAGGTGCGCGTCTCGCGAACGGCGATCTTTCATTCGGCTACGTTGGTGCTGGCCGGTGTGTACCTGATCTTCATTTCTGCCGTCGGGTACTACGTGCGCTACTTCGGCGGCGATTGGGGTCGGGCCCTGCAGTTGGCGTTGGTGTCCGTGGCCTCCGTCGGCATGATGGTGCTGTTGATGTCGGGCACGGTGCGCTCTCGGCTGCGCGTGACGCTGGGCAAGCATTTCTTTCGCTACCGCTACGACTACCGCGAGGAATGGCTGCGTTTCACGCAGACGCTGTCCAATGATCGGTCGCCGCTGGCGATGGGTCAGCGCGTCATTCGCGGGCTGGCCGACATGCTGGAAAGTCCGGCGGGCTCGCTTTGGCTGCGCTGTCAAGGCGAGAGCACGCTGCGCTGCGCATCGGCCTGGAACATGCCAGCGCTCAAGGACAAGGAGGATGGAGATTCGGCGTTCTGCCGCTTCTTGCTCCGAAGTGGCTGGGTCATCAATTTGCAGGAGTACCGCTCATTTCCGCAGCGCTACGGAGATCTGGCTCTGCCGGCCTGGTTGCATGAAGTGCGTCAGGCCTGGCTGATCGTGCCGCTGACCGTTGGCGACGAGTTGACGGGATTTGTCGTCCTGGCCAGCGCGCGTGCTGACGTGGATGTCAATTGGGAAGTCAACGATCTGCTGAAGACGGCAGGCAGGCAGGCGGCCAGCTTCCTGGCGCAGATGCAGGCCACGGAGGCGCTGCTGGAGGTGCGCAAATTCGATGCGTTCAACAAGATGTCGGCTTTCGTGGTGCACGACCTCAAGAACATCGTGACGCAGCTGTCCCTGATGATGAAGAACGCCAAGCGTCTGCAGGGGAACCCAGAGTTTCAGCAGGACATGCTCATGACTGTCGAAAATTCTTTGGACAAGATGCGACAGCTGATGCTTCAATTGCGAGAGGGAGCCAAGCCGACCGGCACTGTCCATGGTGTGGCCCTGGCCGGCATTGCCGAGCGCATTGCCCGCGTGGCCTACGGCCGCGGCCGGCGACTGGATCTGGACCTGGATGAAGAGCCGGTGGCGCGGGGCCAGGATGAGAGGCTCGAACGCATCATCGGTCACATGGTGCATAACGCTTTCGATGCCACCGATCCCTCCGGGCGCGTTTGGATCAGGCTGGGCCGCGAAGCCGGCATGGCACTTGTCGAAGTCGGAGACACCGGGCGTGGCATGTCCGAGGAGTTCGTGCGGGAGCGCCTGTTCAAGCCCTTCCAGACAACAAAGCAGGCCGGCATGGGCATAGGCGCCTACGAAAGTTATCAATATGTGCAGGAGTTGGGCGGAAAAATCCAGGTGGACAGCGAACTTGGCCGCGGCACGGTGATCAAGATGCTGTTGCCGCTGTTCGATCCCCACTCGACATCTGTCCTGCAGCCCTTGGAGAACGCATGAGTTCGGAAAAAATGCGCGCGCTGTTGATCGTCGAAGACGATCCAGCGTTGCAGAAGCAGATCAAGTGGTCATTGGACCGTTTCGAGTCCGTGACGGCACTGGACCGCGAGGCCGCGCTGGTGCAGATGCGCCGCCACACGCCTGCCGTCGTCACGATGGATCTGGGACTGCCACCGGATGCGGACTCGGTCAGCGAGGGTTTCAAGCTGCTCGAGCAGATCCTTGCCGTCGAACCCGACACCAAGGTCATCGTGTTGACGGGCCAGAACGACCAGGCCAACGCACTGCGCGCCGTGGCCATGGGCGCCTACGACTTCATGCCCAAGCCGTTCGATCCGGACGTGTTGAACCTCACGGTCGACCGCGCGTTCCGCCTGTTCGAGCTGCAGAAGGAGAACCGTCGCCTGCGCTCCATGCAGCAACCCGACGCGCTCGGCGGCCTGATCACCCGCGATCCGGAGATGCTGCGCATCTGTCGCACCATCGAGAAGGTGGCCAACAGCACGGCCACCGTCATGCTGCTCGGCGAGAGCGGGACTGGCAAGGAGGTCTTGGCCAAAGGCGTGCATCAGGCATCACCCCGCCGCAATGGCAAATTCGTTGCAATCAACTGCGCGGCCATCCCGGAGAACCTGCTCGAAAGCGAGCTCTTCGGCTACGAAAAGGGCGCCTTCACGGGTGCGGCCAAGACCACGATCGGCAAGATCGAAACCGCCAACGGCGGTACGCTTATGCTCGACGAGATCGGCGACCTGCCGTTCAGCCTGCAGGCCAAGCTGCTGCGCTTCCTGCAGGAGCGGACCATCGAGCGCGTGGGTGGGCGGCAGGAGATTCCGGTCGATGTGCGCATCGTCTGTGCGACCCACCAGGACCTCAAGGCGCTGAGCAAGGAGAGCCGCTTTCGCGAAGACCTGTATTACAGGCTCGCAGAGATCGTCGTCAACATTCCGCCGCTGCGTGCCCGTGTCGGCGACGCGCCGCTGCTGGCCCATGCCTTCGTGCGCCGGTTCGCGCAGGAGCAGAACCGCGGGTCGGTGAGCCTGAGCGAGGAGGCGATCCGGGCCATCGAGGCGCATGCCTGGCCCGGCAACATCCGCGAACTGGAGAACTGCATCAAGCGCGCGGTCATCATGGCCGACGGTAACCAGATCGTGCGCGAAGACATCGGCCTGGCGGCGCCGGAAGCATCCGATGGTCTGGATCCGGCTCTGGATCTGCGGGCCGTGCGCGATGCGGCTGAACGTACGGCCATCATCGCGGCATTGGGCCGGGTCAACGGCAACATCGTGAAGGCCGCGGAACTGCTGGGCGTCAGCCGGCCCACGCTGTACGACCTCATGCACCGGCTGGGATTGAAGTAAGCCCGCGGCCCCGTCAAAAACATCCTAGGAAGCTGTTCCATGCCACGCCAGAAAATCTCCTTCGCCACGATGGCGGTTGCCACCGCCGTAGCCCTCTTGCTTGCGGGCTGTGGCGACAGCCCGGAGTCGTTGCTGTCTTCTGCCAGGGACTACATGGCCAAGAACGACTACAAGGCGGCCACCATCCAGATCAAGAACGTATTGCAGAAGCAGCCCGACTCGGGTGAAGCGCGTCGCCTGCTTGGTGTGGCACTGTTGGCCGGAGGTGATGCCGCGGCCGCCGAGATTGAGTTGGACAAGGCGCGAGATCTCAAGCAGCCGCCCGACCAGGTGTTGCCCAAGCTGGCGCAAGCCCTGCTCGCGCAGGGAAAAACCAAAAAGATCATCGAGGAGTTCAGCAGCACACAACTATCGACCCCGGGTGCCATCGCCGACTTGCAGACGGCCCTGGCCAACGCGTACCTGGCCGAGCGCGACCAGGCGGCTTCTGCCAAGGCCTTGGAAAAGGCGTTGGCGGCCGATCCGGAAAACCAGAACGCCTTGCTGCTCCAGGCGCGCGGCAAGCTCGCCACGCGCGACACCGATGGCGCGGTGGCGATCCTGGACGGTATCGTGCAACGCAATGCCAAGAATGCTGACGCTTGGCGCACCAAGGGCGACATCCAGCAATACCTGCTGCGGGTGCCGGACGAGGCGGCGGGGTCGTACCGCAAGGCCATCGAGTCGCAGCCGAACGATCCACGTGGCTACTTTGGCCTGGTCGGCATGCTGACGCGGCAGGGAAAACTGGACGACGCTGAGAAGGAAATGGCGGCGTTGCGCAAGCTTGCGCCGAAACATCCCGAGTCCATCTACCTGGATGCCCAACTGGCGTACGCGAAGAAGGATTTCACCAAGTCGCGGCAACTCGCGCAGGATCTTCTTCGGGCGGTGCCCACCAACGCCCGTGCGCTCGAGTTGGCTGGGGGCATCGATCTGCAGCGCAATGCACTGGTCACCGCGGAGGAATACCTCGCCAAGGCAGTGCAGGCCGACTCTTCGCTCGAGATGGCGCGACGCTGGCTGGCCATGACCTATCTGCGCTCCGGGCAGGCAGCCAAGGCGCAGACCACGCTGGCGCCGGCGCTCAACGACAGCACCAACGACCCGACGCTGTTGTCGCTGGCGGGTGAGGTCCAGTTGATGAACGGCGATGCCCGAAAGGCTGAGGAGTATTTCGCACGCGCAGCCAAACTCGACCCGGCCGATGGCCGCAAACGCACGGCGCTGGCCATGACGCAGATGGCCGCTGGCAAGGTGGAGGCCGGCCTTGAGCAATTGCAGGACATCGCGACCACCGACAAGGGCACCTCTGCCGACATGGCCCTGATCAGTACCCTGGTGCGTCAGCGTGACTACGACAAGGCCCTCGCCGCGATCGACCGCCTTGAAAAGAAGACGCCCAACGTGCCGGTGACCGGGCAGCTGCGCGCTGCGGTCCTCGTGGCGAAGAACGATGCAGTGGGTGCGCGCAAGAGCTACGAGGCTTCGCTTGCTGTCAACCCTAACTACTTTCCGTCCATTGCCGGTCTCGCGGCGCTGGATCTGGCCGAAAGGAAGCCCGAGCAGGCACGCAAGCGCTTTGAAGACTTGCTTTCGCGCGAGCCGAAGAACGCCCGCGCCATGATGGCGCTGGCCGAAGCCTACGCGCGTGAACCGGGTGACCACAACAAGCAGATCGGTGATCTGTTGGCGCGGGCGGTGCAGGCCGATCCCAGCGAAGTCGCGCCGCGCGTGCTCTTGGTCGACCACCTGCTGCGCCAGCAGGACGTGAAGCAAGCGGTCTCCGTCGCACAGGCAGGGGTGGCTGCATTGCCGGACAACGCGGCCATGCTGGACTCGGTGGGCCGTGCCCAGATGGCCGCCGGTGACACCAACCAGGGCCTCACTGCACTGGCGCGCGTGGTGGCGTTGCAGCCCCAGTCCACCGTGCCCCTGGTGCGCCTGGCCGACGCCCAAATGTCGACCAAGGATGCGGTAGGCGCCGAGCAGACCTTGCGCAAGGCGCTCGACATGCAGCCCAACCTGCTGGAAGCCCAGCGTCGGATCATCTCTCTGCGCAACGAGCAGGGGCGGATGAGCGACGCCGTCGCCATGGCGCGAACGGTCCAGAAGCAGCGCCCGACAGAGGCGATCGGCTACTTGTTGGAAGGCGATGCACGGATGGCCGGAAAAGATCCAGCCAACGCGCTGGCGGCGTACCAGGCCGGTCTCAAGGTCGCTCCTGGCCCTGAGTTGATGGTGCGGGTGCTCAGCAACCTGCGCACCACCGGCCGCAATGCCGACGCCGAGCGACAGGCCGCAGCGTGGCGCCAGAGCCAGCCCAAGGACATGGTGATTCCGATGTTCCTGGCGGAGACAGCGATGTCCGACAAGCGGCTGGCAGATGCCGAGAAGCTGTACCTGGATGTGATCAAGGCCCAACCCAACAACGCGGTGGCTTACAACAACCTGGCCTGGGTTTCGTCCGAACTCAAGCGTGACAACGCAATGGCATATGCCGAAAAGGCCAACGAACTGGCGCCCGACCAGCCAGCCTTCATCGATACCCTGGCAATGCTGCTGGCCGAGAGGCAGGATTACAAGAAGGCGATCGAGTTGCAGACCAAGGCGATGGACCTGCAGGGCACCAATCTACTCTTCAAACTCAACATGGCCAAGATCTATGCCAAGGCCGGGCAGAAGGCCGAAGCGCGTCAGCTGCTGGACGAACTTGCCAAGCAGGGCGATAAGTTCGGCGCCCAAGCCGAGGTCGAGAAGTTGCGCGCCGCGCTCTGATGTCCAACCTGCGCCGTCGTTGGTTCGTCGGATGCGTGGCGGCCGGCTGGTGCTTGGCCGTTGCACCTGCGCGGGCACAGTTGGTCGAGCTGATCGAAAAGACCAAGCCGTCGATCCTGATCGTCGGTACCTACAAAGCGACCAACAGCCCACGCTTCAACCTGCGTGGAACCGGCTTCGTGGTGGGCGATGGCAACTTGGCGATCACCAACGCCCACGTGCTGCCCAGATCCGACGAACCCTCCGACGGCTCGGATCTCGTCGTGCAGGTGCGTGTGGGGCGGGAGCTATCGCTGCGGTCCGTTCAGGTGTTGGAGATCGACCGCCTGCGCGATCTTGCCCTGCTGCGCTTTTCGGGCGATCCTGCGCCAGCGTTGCCTTTGGGCGACTCCGAGGCCGTGAGGGAGGGCCAGGCTGTCGCCTACACCGGTTTTCCGATCGGTGGTGCACTGGGCTTCTCGCCGGTGACGCACCGCGGCATGGTCTCTTCGATCACGCCCATCGTGCTTCCTGCCGCCAATGGACAAAGCCTCTCGGCCCGTGCCATCCGCAATGCGCGCGACGGTAGCTTCGACATCTTCCAGCTGGATGGCACGGCGTACCCCGGCAACAGTGGCGGGCCAGTGTTCGACCCGGCGACCGGCGCGGTCATTGCCGTGATCAACATGGTCTATGTCCGCGGCACGCGCGAAACGGCGATCTCGCAGCCTTCGGGCATCACCTACGCGATCCCGTCCAACTTCATCGCGCCGTTGCTGCAGCGGCACCAGGGCCAGCCGCGCTGACCCTGGCAGTCACCCTGCTCAGCCGGCGGCGACGGGGTTGCGCAGGCGGATGTGCAGCTCGCGCAGCTGCTTCTCGTCCACCGGCGCGGGAGCCTGGGTCAGCAGATCCTGCGCGCGCTGCGTCTTCGGGAACGCGATCACGTCGCGGATCGACTCTGCGCCCGTCATGAGCGTGACGATGCGGTCCAGGCCGAAGGCCAGGCCACCGTGCGGCGGAGCGCCGTACTGCAATGCGTCCAGCAGGAACCCGAACTTCTGCTGGGCTTCCTCGGCGCTGATCTTGAGCGCGTCGAACACCTTCTGTTGCACGTCGGCGCGGTGGATACGGACCGAACCGCCACCCATTTCCCAGCCGTTGAGGACCATGTCGTAGCCCTTGGAGATGCATTTTTCGGGGGCGGTGACCATCCAGTCCTCATGCCCGTCCTTGGGCGCCGTGAAGGGGTGGTGCACGGCCGTGTAGCGTTGCGCTTCCTCGTCGAACTCGAACATCGGGAAGTCGACCACCCACAAGGGTGCCCAGCGGCTCTCGAAGAGGCCATTCTTCTTGCCGAACTCGCTGTGGCCGATCTTGATGCGCAGCGCGCCGATGGCGTCGTTGACGATCTTTTCCTTGTCGGCGCCGAAGAACAGCAGATCGCCGTCCTGTGCGCCGGTGCGGGCCAGCACTTCCTGCAGGGCTTTGTCGTGGATGTTCTTCACGATGGGCGACTGAAGACCGTCGCGGCCCTTCGCGAGTTCATTGACCTTGATGTAGGCCAGGCCCTTGGCGCCGTAGATCTTGACGAACTCGGTGTAGGCGTCGATCTCGCCGCGCGACAGGCCCGCGCCCTCCCTGGCAGCGCCCGGCACGCGCAGTGCGACCACGCGGCCCCCCTTGGCATTGGCGGCGGCCGAAAAGACTTTGAAGTCCACGTCGCCCATGACGTCGGTGAGTTCGGTGAATTCCAGCTTCACCCGCAGGTCGGGCTTGTCCGAGCCGAACCGGTGCGCAGCCTCCTGGTAGGTCATGACCGGGAACTCACCCAAGTCCACGCCCAGGGTGTTCTTGAACACCGTCACGATCATGTTCTGGAACATGGCGCGGATGTCTTCCTCGGTCAGGAACGAGGTCTCGATATCGATCTGCGTGAACTCAGGCTGGCGGTCGGCGCGCAGGTCCTCGTCGCGGAAGCACTTGGTGATCTGGTAGTAGCGGTCGTAGCCGGCCACCATCAGCAGCTG
>CAJYRH010000053.1 GCA_913776795.1 uncultured Pseudorhodoferax sp.
GCCAGTGGCAGGAGACGCAGGCCGGCAGACCGGCACGCCAGCAGGTGCTGCATGCGCTGCACACGTTCAAGGGCAGTGCGCGACTGGCTGGCGCATTGCGCCTGGGAGAACAAGCGCACGCGCTCGAAGCAGCGGTCGAGCAGACCGCACTGGACGCCACGCCCCAACAGCTTGATGTGCTGCTGGCGCAGGCAGATCAGTTGCAGCTGGCGTTCGACGGGATGCGCATCCCGGTGGAGAACCCGGCTGCGGCCACCGCGCGCGCCAGCATGCTGCAGCATTCGCGCGCGCCGACCGGCGCGTCCGTGCGCGTGCGCACGCCGTTGCTGGAGCAGCTTGCCAGCGATGCCGGCGCCCTGATGGACACCCACACGCGCGTGCAGGCACGCATTGGCCAGCTCGGCAGCACCCTGGGGGACCTGGGAAGCCAGATCGACACCTTGCGCGGCCAGCTGCGCGCACTGCAGATGCACACCGAGTCGCAGATCGCCGCGCAGCCGGCCTCCACCCCCGGGGGCACGGGCGACGCCGGAGCCTTCGACCCGCTGGCCCTGGACCGCTACACGCGAACGCAGGAGCTGGTGCGCCACATGGCCGACACGATCGCCACGCTGACGGCCGCGCAGCGCCGGCTGCAGCTGGGCATGGAGCAGACCGACGACGCACTCGCGGCGCAGGGCCGGCAGGCACGCAGCCTGCAGAACGGCCTGCTGCGCGCGCGCACGGTGGCCTTCGACGCCATGGCCGAACGCCTGCATGGGGTCGTGCGGCAGAGCGCCCGCGCACTGGACCGTCCGGCGCGGCTGGCGATCACGGGCGGCGACACCGCGGTGGACCGCGGCGTGCTCGACCGCCTGGCACCGGTGCTCGAGCACCTGCTGCGCAACGCCGTCGCGCATGGCATCGAGGACGCTGCCACCCGTGCGGCCGCCGGCAAGCCCGCCGCCGGCGCCATCGCCCTGGCGGTGTCACAGCAGGCGGACGGCATCGCGATCGACCTCGCGGACGACGGCCGTGGCCTGGACCTGGCCCGCATCCAGGCCCGGGCCGCCGCGCTCGGCCTGGTGGCGGCTGATGCGCCGCTGGCGCCGGACGTGGCGGCCGCTCTGGTGTTCCTGCCCGGGGTGACCACCGCCACGGAGGTCACCGCGCTGGCCGGCCGCGGCATCGGCATGGACGTGGTGCGCACCGAGGTCCATGCGCTGGGCGGGCGCATCGAGACCGACAGCACGCCGGGCGCCGGCACGCGGTTCAGGCTATTCCTGCCGCTCGCCGCGAACGCGACCCCGGTGCTGCTGGTGCGCGTGGGCGAACAGACCTTCGGCGTGCCGACACACCTGGTCCAGGCCGTGCGCCGCCTGGCGCCGGCGGAGCTGGCGCAATGCCAAGCGAGCGGGCACTTGGCCGATGGTGACGAAGCGCTGGCATTCCATTGGGCCGGCGCCCTTCTGCAATGCGCCGCGGCCCCCTCTGCGTCCCGCGATCGCCATGGCAGCGTGCTCCTCCTGCGCAGCGCCCGGCAGCGGCTGGCCCTGCTGGTGGACGAGGTGCTGGGGCAGCAGGACGTGGTGCGCCGGAACCCGGGTCCGCAGCTGGCGCGGCTGCCTGGCCTGGCCGGGCTGTC
This sequence comes from uncultured Pseudorhodoferax sp., assembly GCA_913776795.1. The sequence goes on from CAJYRH010000053.1 coordinate 1,625, forward strand.
GGTGCTGCCATCCGGCGCCGTGCTGCTGGTCTACGACCCGGTGGCGCTGGCGGCGGCGCATGGCGCCACGGCGCGGCAGACGGGGCAAGGGCCGGACGCGACGGCCGCACCCGCGCCACTGGTGCTGGTGGTGGACGACTCCGCCACGGTGCGCCAGGTCACCCAGCGCCTGCTGCAGCGCGCCGGCTACCGCGTGGCACTGGCCAGCGACGGCCTGCAGGCCCTGGCACAGCTGCGCACCGAGCCGCCGGCGCTGGTGCTGACCGACATCGAGATGCCGCAGATGGACGGCTACGCCCTGGCCGAGGCCATCCGGGCCGATGCCGGTCTCGCCGTACTGCCCATCGTGGCCATCAGTTCGCGCACGGCCGAGCCGCACCGGGCCCGGGCGCTGGCCCTCGGCATCGACCACTACCTCGGCAAGCCCTACGCGGAGGACGAATTGCTGGGCCTGCTGCGGCGCTACACCGCACCTGCGCCACGCTGAGGCGGGGCCGGGTCTCGGCTGCCGCGCAGACGCCCAGGTCGCAGGCTGTCCACGCAGGCCGGTTTGCAGCGGCAGCGGCTCACCGCTGTCGCCCGTAGCCCGCCGCCCGCCGCCCGCCGCCCGCCGCCCGTCGCCCGCCGCCCGTCGCCCGCTGCCAGCCTCGGCACATGCAGGCGCTGCAGCGGCAATGCCACGCCTTCCTACGGGGGCCGTGCGCGGCCACCGACAGCCGGCATGGCGGTGGCATGCGACAACCAAGGCGTGCGGGCCGCCGGCCCGGTTTCGAACAGGAGATCACCATGTCCAGTCCCACCATCACCTCCGACAAGGTCGAGGGCACGACCGTCTACGACAGCAAGGGCGGCAAGCTCGGCAGCATCGACAACCTCGTCATCGACAAGCGCTCCGGGCTCGTGCGCTATGCCGCCCTGGAGTTCGGGGGCTTCCTGGGCATCGGCACCGATCGCTACCCCATCCCCTGGCCGATGCTGAAGTACGACACGGCGCTGGACGGCTACGTGGTGCCGCTGGACGCCAACACGCTGGACAACGCACCGCGCTACACGCGCGACGAGCGGCCGGACTACAGCGACGACTACGGTCGCCGCGTCTACGAACACTACGGCGTCACATACTGACGGGCAGCTGCCCCGTCAGCGCCGCTTGGCGGGCGTCTTGCCCGCCAGCGGCTTCTTGACGACCGCGTAGCGCGCGAGCGTGCGTTCGCGTGCCTGCACGTGGTCCACCACAGGGCGCGGATAGTTGCGCCCCAGTTCCAGACCCGCGGCTGCCAGTTCGATCTCGCTGGCCTTCCAGGGCGCATGCAGCAGTGGCGTGGGCAGCTCGGCCAGCTGTGGCAGATAGCGGCGGATGAATTTGCCCTCGCCATCGAACCGCTCGCTCTGGGTCATCGGATTGAAGATGCGGAAATACGGTTGCGCGTCACACCCCGTCGATGCGGCCCACTGCCAGCCGCCGTTGTTGGCCGACTGGTCGAAGTCGTTGAGCTTTTCTGCGAAATAGGCCTCGCCCCAGCGCCAGTCCAGCCCCAGGTGCTTGGTCAGGAAGCTCGCCGTGACCATGCGCAGCCGGTTGTGCATGTAGCCCGTCTGGTTGATCTGGGCCATGGCCGCATCCACCAGCGGGTAGCCGGTGCGGCCCTCGCACCAGGCGGCGAACAGCGACTCGGCATGCTTGCCGCGCTCCCACCTGATCGCGTCGTACTCGGGCTTGAAGGCCGACTCTGCCGCATGCGGGAAGTGCGCAAGGATCTGCATGTAGAAATCGCGCCAGATCAGCTCGGACAACCACACCGCCGGCCCCTGCATGCCCTGCGCCGTGAGCTGCCGGGCACTCGACGCGAGCTGGCGGATGGACACCGTGCCGAAGCGCAGGTGCACGCCGAGGTAGCTCGGGCCCTTGACGGCCGGGTAGTCGCGCGCCAGGTGGTACTGGTCCATGCGGTCGAAGAATTCCTCGAACAGCTGCTGGCCGCCGCTCACACCCAACGGGATCTTGAGCTCGGCAAGGTTGGTCGGCTCGAACCCGATGTCGGCCAGGCTGGGCACCGGCCGGCGCTCGCCCTCGGGCCGCGGCGCGAGCGCCTCGGCATGCCGCGCCACCGGGTAGGACGAGAGGTAGAACGCATCCACCTTCTTGAGCCAGGCCGTTTTGTAGGGCGTGAAGACGGTGTACGGGGTGCCGGCCTGGGTCACCACCTCGCCACGCTCGAAGATCGCCTGGTCCTTGCTGGTCAGCAGCGCCGCCCCCATGCCGGCCAGCGTCCCACGGACCTGGGCGTCGCGCGCCATGGCGGCGGGCTCGTCGTCGTGGTTGGCAAACACCGCCTGGGCGTGCAGGGCGTGGGCCAGCTCCGGGATCTGCTCGCGTGCCGAACCCAGCCGCCAGATCAGCCCGGCGTCCGGCGCCAGCCGTCGCAACGCGGTGTCCAGCTCGTCCAGCGCCGCCAGGATGAACTCCACGCGCCGGTCGGCCCGCGGCAGCCGGTCCAGGATGTCCGTGTCCAGGATGAACACGCAGTGCAACTGGCGGCACGCGCGCAGCGCGTGGTAAAGGGCGGCATTGTCGAAAGCGCGCAGGTCGCGCCGAAACCACATCAATCCGGTTGCGTACTTCTTGTCCATGGAAGCCGATCAGTAGCGGGGCCGTCGCTAAAATCACAGCCCATGAGCTCAGATTCTGCGCCGATGAACCTCACGCATCATTTCCTGATCGCGATGCCGGGTTTGGAAGACGAAAACTTCGCGCGCAGTGTGGTCTACCTGTGCGAGCACAGCGCACGTGGGGCGCTGGGCCTGGTCATCAACAAACCCAGCGACATCAACCTCAGGAAGCTGTTCGACAAGGTCGACCTGCCGCTGCGGCGCGACGACCTGTCCGACAGCCCGGTGTTCCAGGGCGGCCCGGTGCAGACCGAACGCGGCTTCGTGTTGCACGAGCCCATCGCGGCAGCGCCGCCGCACGACAGCGAAAGCATCTACGCCTCCACCATGACCATCCCGGGGGGCCTGGAGATGACCACCTCCAAGGACGTGCTGGAGGCCCTTTCCACCGGCGCCGGCCCCAAGAAGGTGCTGGTCTCGCTGGGGTATTCGGCATGGGGCGAGGGCCAGCTCGAATCGGAGCTGGCCGAGAACAGCTGGCTGACGGTGCAAGCCGACACTGCGGTGATCTTCGACACGCCGATCGAGCAGCGCTATGACCGCGCCCTGCTGCTGCTGGGCCTGCAGTCGTGGATGCTGTCGCCGGATGCGGGGCACGCGTGAGTCCAGCGCCAGCCACGCCAGACGCCGTCCCCGCGCATTTCCAATCCTTTCTGGCCTTCGACTACGGCACCAAGCGCACCGGGGTGGCCGTGGGCAACCGCCTCACACGCACGGCCACGCCGCAGGGCACGATCCGCGCCGAGGGCGACGCGCGCTTCGCACCCATCGAGGCCCGCGTCCGCGAATGGCAGCCCGACGCACTCGTCGTTGGCGTGCCCTTTCACCCGGACGGCGCGGCGCACGAGAACACGGCCCGCGCACAGCGCTTTGCGCGCCAGCTGCGCGGGCGCTGCAAGCTGCCCGTTTACGAGGTGGACGAGCGCTACACCACGACCGAAGCCCACAGCCTGGGCGCGCGCGACGCCGATGCGGCCGCGGCCTGCATCATCCTGGAACAGTTCCTGAGAAATCTATGACCCCCCAGTGTGCGAGCTGCGCGCTACGCCAACCCCCCTCCGCTGCGCGAGGGGGGCTCACCCAGCGACCTGGCAGAGCCAGATCCGCGGGTGCGCTGGCATGGCCCGCTCCGCGGCCTTTCGAACATCGGCCTGCAAACGCTGCTGTTTGCACTGCAAAGACCACCAAACCATGAGCACCCTGACCCTCGACGCCGAGGCCTTGTACGCCGAGCTGCTGCGCGGCGTGCGGCCGCTGTGCACGCAAGACATTCAACTGGTGGGCATTGCCTCCGGCGGCGCCTGGCTGGCCGAGCGCCTGCAGGCCGACCTGCAGCGCAGCGGCAAGCCCGGCGTGATCTCGTCCGCCATGCACCGCGACGACTACGGCCAGCGCGGCATGGTCGCTGGTGCCAGCGCCACGGCGCTGGACTTCGACGTGACCGGCGCCCACATCGTGCTGCTGGACGACGTGCTCTACACCGGCCGCACCATCCGTGCTGCGCTCAACGAATTGTTCGACTACGGCCGCCCGGCCAGCGTGCGCCTGGCCGTGCTGGTGGACCGCGGCGGGCGCGAGCTGCCGATCCAGGCCGACTTCGCCGCCGCGCGCGTGGCGCTGCCGGCCGGCCAATCGCTGGCGCTGGCCCGCAGCGAGGCCGGCGCCTTCAGCTTCGAAATCAAAGGCTGACCATGCTGGCCCGACGCAACCCCCAACTCAACAGGAACGGCGAGCTGATCCACCTGCTCTCCATCGAAGGCCTGCCCAGGGACATCCTCACGCAGATCCTGGACACCGCCGCCAATTTCGTCAGCGTGGGCGACCGCGAGGTCAAGAAGGTGCCGCTGCTGCGCGGCAAAAGCGTGTTCAACCTGTTCTTCGAGAACAGCACGCGCACGCGCACCACCTTCGAGATCGCCGCCAAGCGCCTGTCGGCCGACGTGATCAACCTGGACATCGCGCGCTCGTCGGCCGCCAAGGGCGAATCGCTGCTGGACACGATTGCCAACCTGTCGGCCATGGCGGCGGACCTGTTCGTGGTGCGCCACAGCGAATCGGGCGCGCCCTACCTGATCGCCCAGCATGTGGCGCCGCACGTGCATGTGGTCAATGCCGGCGACGGCCGGCACGCGCACCCCACGCAGGGGCTGCTCGACATGTACACCATCCGCCACTACAAGGGCGACTTCAGCAACCTGACGGTGGCCATCGTCGGCGACGTGCTGCACTCGCGCGTGGCGCGCTCGGACATCCATGGCCTGACCACGCTGGGCTGTGCCGAGGTGCGCGTGGTGGGCCCCAAGACCCTGGTGCCCGGCGACATGGCGCAGATGGGCGTGCGCGTGTGCCACACGCTGGAAGAAGGCATCAAAGACTGCGACGTGGTCATCATGCTGCGCCTGCAGAACGAGCGCATGAGCGGCGCGCTGCTGCCCTCCAGCCAGGAGTACTTCAAGAGCTTCGGCCTCACGCCCGAAAAGCTGGCGCTGGCCAGGCCCGACGCCATCGTCATGCACCCGGGCCCGATCAACCGCGGCGTGGAGATCGATTCGGCCGTGGTCGACGGCAAGCAGGCCGTGATCCTGCCGCAGGTCACCTTCGGCATCGCCGTGCGCATGGCGGTGATGGGCATCGTCGCGGGCAACGAGGCATGAGCATGAAGACGCTGATTCAGAACGGCCGCGTAGTCGACCCGGCATCCGGCCGCGACACCCCCGCCGACATCGCCATCGCCTCGGGCCGCATCGTGTCCATCGGCCACGTGTCGGCCGAGTTCAAGCCCGATCGGACCATCGAAGCGAGCGGCCTGGTGGTCATGCCCGGCCTGGTCGACCTCTCCATGCGCCTGCGCGAGCCAGGCCACGAGCACGAAGGCATGCTGGAGAGCGAGATGGCCGCCGCCGTGGCCGGTGGCGTCACCAGCCTGGTCTGCCCGCCCGACACCGAACCGGTGCTCGACGAGCCCGGCCTGGTGGAGATGCTCAAGTTCCGCGCCGAGAAGCTGCACCAAGCGCGCGTGTTCCCGCAGGGCGCGCTCACGCGCGGTTTGGCCGGCGAGGTGCTGACCGAGATGGTCGAGCTGACAGAGGCCGGCTGCATCGGCTTCGGCCAGGCCGAGGTGCCGCTGAACAACACCCAGGTGCTGCAGCGCGCGCTGCAGTACGCCGCGACCTTCGGCTTCACCGTGTTTCTGCGCCCGCAGGACCGCGACCTGGGCAAGGGCGTGGCCGCCAGCGGCCCGCTGGCCACGCGCATGGGCCTGTCAGGCGTGCCCGTGATCGCCGAGACCATCGCGCTGCTGACCATCTTCGAGCTCATGAAGGTGACCGGCGCGCGCGTGCACCTGTCCCGCATTTCCAGCGCGGCCGGCGTCGAGCTCGTGCGCCAGGCGCGCGCCGCGGGCCTGGCGGTCAGCTGCGACGTGAGCATCAACTCGCTGCATCTGACCGACCACGACATCGGCTACTTCGACAGCCGCGCGCGTGTGAACCCGCCGCTGCGCCAGCAGCGCGACCGCGACGCGCTGCGCACCGCGCTGGCCGACGGCACGGTGCAGGCGCTGGTCTCCGACCACACGCCAGTGGACGCCGACGCCAAGACTTTGCCCTTTGCCGAGGCCGAGCCCGGCGCCACGGGCGTGGAGCTGCTGCTGAGCCTGACCTTGAAGTGGGCCGACGAGCAGGGCGTGCCGCTGCCGCAGGCGCTGGCCACCGTCACGAACCAGCCGGCCGCGCTGCTGGGCGGCGCGCTCGGCACGCTGCAGGCCAGCCTGGGCCAATTGGTCGAGGGCGGCGTGGCCGATGTCTGCGTCTTCGACCCGGCTGCGCGCTGGGTGGTGACCGACGCCGCGCTGCAAAGCCAGGGCAAGCACACGGCGTTCTCGGGCTACGAGCTGCCGGGCCGCGTGCGCTACACGCTGGTCGGCGGCCACCTGGCCTACGGCGCATGAGACATCCCCTCAGGCGGCTTCGCCGCTCCCCCCTTGCGCTGCGCGAAGGGGGGCACGGCCAGCGGCCGCGCAAAGCCCGTTGCGCGGCGGTCGCTGGCCTGGCCTGCTCCGCGGCCCCCCGAGCCGCCCGAGGCGGCTGAACCCATGCGCCACGTGCGCGCGCTGTGGCGCCTGCTGTGCCTGATCGGCCACGCGGCATCGGGCCTGTGGACCATCCGCACCCGCTTTGCCGGCTGGAGCCAGCCACAGCGCGAGCAGGCCGTGCAGGCCTGGGCCGCGCGCTTGCTGGTGCTCACCGGCATTCGGCTGCAGGTCAGCGGCGCGCCCATGGCGGCGGGCCCCGTTCTGCTGGTGGCCAACCACATCTCGTGGCTGGACATCGTGGTGATGCACGCGGCGGGCTACTGCCGCTTCGTCTCCAAGGCCGACGTGGCGCATTGGCCGCTGATCGGCAGCCTTGCCACCGGCGCGGGCACGCTGTACATCGAACGCGCCTCGCGCCGCGATGCCATGCGCGTGGTGCACCACATGCGCGAGCGGCTGGTGGCGGGCGACGTGGTGGCGATCTTTCCCGAGGGCACGACGGGCGACGGGCGGGTGCTGCTGCCGTTCCACGCGAACCTGGTGCAGGCGGCGATCAGCGCCGATGTGCCGGTGCAGCCGCTGGCGCTGCGGTTTGTGGACGGCACGGGCGCAACCAGCTTCGCGCCGAGCTTCGTGGGCGACGAGACGTTGGTCGGGTCGGTGTGGCGCACGCTGGCGGCGGAGGGGCTGGTGGCACAGGTGCGGTACGGGGAGCCGCAGGCGCATGACGGGCGCGATCGGCGGGCGTGGGCGCTGGCGTTGCAGCGGTCCGTCGAGCAGCTCCGCGGCGAATTCGGCCACCGCTGACGACGGGCTTTGCCATGGCGTTCTTCAGTGACGCCAACGTAGCTGCGAAAAACTTCCAAGTCGCACAAAGACGATTTCACGCATTGCACCGGCAATGCATACGGGTGGATGTCAAGGAGAAATCCATCACGCGCTGAATACACCAGAGTCGAGACGATGCGAAGGCACGGCACCGTGGCCGTTCAGGAGCACCTTCGATGTCGTCCATCGCCAGCACACTGCGCCAGCAAGGCCGCAACGCCACCATCCTTTGCAGTCTGCTGATCTTCGGTGGGGTCGGCCTGGCCCAGGTGCCACGACCGGGCGATGCTGCCGTAGAAGAACTGCGCCGCCAGGAACGCGAGCGCTTGCTGCGCGAGCAATTCGAGCGCAGCGCCGATGTGCGGCTCCCGCAACCGGAGCTACCCACCTCGGGCCGCCTGCCCGACGACGAAAAGCCCTGCTTTCCCATCCAGGCGCTTGAGCTCGAAGGCGCAGAACCGTTCCCCTGGCTGGCAGCAGCCGCAGCCGGCACGGCCACAGACGACAGTCCCATCGGGCGCTGCCTGGGCACACGGGGAATCAACACGGTTCTGGCCCGACTGCAGCAGGCGCTCGTCGCACGAGGCTGGATCACCACGCGTGTGCTGGCTGCGCCGCAGGATCTGTCCACGGGACACCTGCGGCTGACGGTCGTCCCTGGCCGCATTGCCGCCATCCGCAGCGCCGACGGTGCAAGTGCACAAGGCCTGCGCAGCGCCGTCCCGGCGGGGCCCGGCGATCTGCTGAATCTGCGTGACATCGAGCAGGGGCTGGAGAACCTCAAGCGCCTGCCGACCGTCGAGGCCGACATCCGCATCGAACCGGCGCAAGGCGATGGCGCCGACCCGGGCAAAAGCGACCTGGTCGTCGAACTGCGCCGCAGCCCGCGCGCACTGGGCCCGGTGCGCCTGTCGATGGGCTTGGATGACAGCGGCACACACGCTACCGGCCGCCTGCAGGCCAATGCCACGCTGGCATGGGACGGGCCGCTCAACCTCAACGACCTGGCCTACCTGAACCTGCAACGCGGCGTGTTCAATCCGGACGGCCGCGGCACCGGCGGCGCCACGCTGCACTACTCCATCCCGTACGGCGACTGGCTGTTCGGCACCACGGCCAGCCGCAACCGCTACCACCAGCGCGTCGCAGGGTTGCAGCAGGACTACGTCTACGCGGGCACGACACGCAACATCCAGGCGCAGCTCACCCGGCTGCTGCACCGCGACCAGCGCCACAAGACCAGCCTGACGCTGGGCGCGTTTCGCCGCAGCAACAGCAGCTTCATCGACGACACGGAGATCGAGGTGCAGCGTCGTGTGGTGGGCGGCTGGTCGCTCGAGCTGGCGCACCGCACCTTCATCGGGCTCGCGGATGGCAACACGGCGACGCTGGATGCCAGCCTGGGCTGGCGCCGCGGCACCGGGGCCTTCGGAGCACAGCCGGCGCCGGAGCAAGCGTTCGGCGAGGGCACGGCCCGCTTTGGGCTCGCCACGGCAGAAGCCTCGTTGCAACTGCCGCTGCAATGGGGCACGCAACGCCTGGCCTACACCGGCCAGTTCCGCGCACAGTGGAACCGCACGCCCTTGGCACCACCCGAGCGCTTCGGCATCGGCGGGCGCTACACCGTGCGAGGTTTCGACGGCGAGAGCAGCCTGCTGGCCGACCGCGGCTGGCTGCTGCGCAACGAACTGGCGTGGTCGCTCGGCACCAGCGGTGTTGCGCTGTACGCCGGCCTGGACTTCGGCCGCGTCGGTGGGCCCTCCGCGCGCCATTTGCCCGGCCGCAGCCTGGCGGGGACGGTGTTGGGTCTGCGTGGCCAGCACGGTGCCTTGGGCTGGGATCTGTTCGCCGGCACCCCCCTTCGCAAGCCGCAGGCCATGCACAGCCATTCCCCAAACCTCGGCTTCAGCCTGCAGCTGAGCTACTGACATTCCATACGGCCAGAGAAGGAAAGTTCACCATGAACAAGCATTTACACCGCATCGTCTTCAACGCCGCACGCGGCGTGCGCATGGCCGTCCAGGAAACGGCGCGCAGCGCCGGCAAGGCGGCAAGCGGCACGACCACGCTCGCGGCCACCGTGCTGGCCACGTTGGCCACAGGGCCAGCCATGGGCCAGATCGCCGCCGACCCCAATGCACCCGGCTCCCTGCGCCCCACCGTGCTGGCCGCCCCAAGCGGCGCGGCATTGGTCAACATCCAGACGCCGAGCGCAGCCGGCGTCTCGCGCAACCTGTACCGGCAATTCGACGTCGGCCCGCAGGGGGCGGTGCTCAACAACAGCCGCACGGCCGCGCAGACACAGCTGGCCGGGCAGGTGGCGGGCAATCCCTGGCTGGCGCGGGGTCCGGCTCGCGTCATCCTGAACGAGGTCAACAGCGCCGACCCCAGCCGCCTGCGCGGCTACGTGGAGGTGGCCGGCCAACGCGCCGAGGTCGTGATCGCCAACCCGTCCGGCATCCAGGTCGACGGC
>CAJYRH010000054.1 GCA_913776795.1 uncultured Pseudorhodoferax sp.
GTGCGGCGGCCGGCAGCGCGCGCAGGCGCTCGGCCGGCCGCCGCACCGCGGGTGGTGCTGGGCTTCACGCGCGAGGTGCGGCGCTACCTGGCACTGGGGGATTTCTTCATCGGCAAGCCGGGCCCCGGCAGCCTCAGCGAGGCACTGCTGATGGGCCTGCCCGTCATCACCACGCGCAACGCGTTCACCATGCCCCAGGAACGCTACAACACCGAATGGCTGCAGGAGCAGCGCCTGGGCATCGTGCTGCCGGGCTTTGCCGAGCTGGCGCCGGCCGTCCGGGCGCTTTGCGAGCGGATGCTCGAATACCGTGCACGCGTGGCCCACATGCGCAACCGATCTGTCTTCGAACTGCCCGATCTGATGGCGAAATTGGTTCAAGATGCACCAAGCTCGGCACATCTGCAATCGGCAGCGTGACAATCGAGTCACGAATTGGTCATTAGACTGACACAATTTTTGCAGGGTCGTCGGTGTCCAATCAGGGTTTGCGCTAGTCCTCTCGCGCCAGGAAGATTCCGTTGAACGCCATCAAAGAAGCCAAGAAACTCATCGCCAAGGACCCCTTCAAGCCTTCCGCCAGGACGCTGGCGGACCTGGTCCTGTCCCTTGAATCCACCACGCCGTTCCAGCTGGAGCGGCTGTACGCGCTGCAGTTGAACGACTTCGATCTGGCCGTGCAGATCATCAAGGAATGGCGCCTGGACCGGTACTACGCGGGCAAGGCCAAGCTGTACGACTTCGCGGTGCAGGCCAGCGCGCTGCACCAGCCCGAGCAGCATGCGGGCCCCGCGGCCCAGCAGGCGGGCAGCACCGCGGCTGACGCGCCGAGCCAGAGCCCGTCCTGAGTCAGTCCTTCTTCTTGCGCCAGAACGGTCGCGCAGCGCCGGCCAGTTCTGCCAATGCCGCTGCGGCTTGCTGCGCGCCCTGGGGAGCGCGGGCCTGCAGCCACCCGACCGCGAACCAGGCGCGGGGCTCCTGCTCCGCCGCTGCGCGGTAGCTCTCCAGCGCCACCACCTCGTCGTGGTACGCACCCAGTGCATCCTGGATGGGCTCCAGCGCGCGCGTGTACTGCGCGGCGCGGCGCGGGGCGAAGCAGGGGCCCACGAATTCGGCCAGGTAGCGCAGCCGCTTGAGCCGCTTGCGCAGGCTGTGCCGTGCCTCGGGCGTGAGTTGTTCGAAGCGCGCGCCGTCGTCGCGCACCTGGCGGTGCAGCCTGTCGAGCCGCTTGCGCAGGTGGCGTTGCGCTTCGCGCGGTGAAAGCCCCGCCGCCGGGCCGGCCGCAGCGAACCCGATGAGCGCCACCAGCGCGCCCTGCAGGCCGGGGGCGCGTACCGCGTCGGTCGGGCCTGGCATGTCCTCGCCCAACGGCGGCAGCACGGTGGGCGGTCCGCCCGCGGCGAGCAGTTGCGGCTGCATGCGCGATTGAAGCTGCTGGCGGTCGCGCTGTGCGCCAAGCGCGCGGAAGGCCTGTGCCAGCGGCTGTTCCCAGGCCGGGTCCAGGCCCGGACCCAGCGGCGTCAGCTCGCGCAATGCCGTGCGCAGCCGCCGCAGGCCTACGCGCAGCTGGTGGATCTGCTCGGCGTCCGTGCTGCCCGCAGCGACCTCGCTCGCGTTGGGCAGGATCTGCGCCAGACAGGCGCCCACCACGGCGCGCTGCACCGTGGGTCCATCCGGAAAGCCGCTGGCGCTGGGCCATTGCGGCGCGCGCGCCCGCACGGCCGGCCGCGCCGACGGGCCATGCGCGAGCCGCAGGCCCCGCTCGGACTTGCTCACGGTGCTCAGCGTGAGCCCGTGGCGTGCGGCCCATTGCGCGGCGACGGCGGCAAGGTCGCGCACATCGCCTTCGAGCAGCTCCAGTTCCAGTTCGCAGACCACTGCACTGCGCGGCAGGCCACCGTCCGGCGAGGGTGCCAGCACGCGGCCCTGGTCCAGCGCCAGCTCGATCCGGCTGGCGCCCACCCGCAGCTCCTGCGTGGCGCGCCAGATGTCGGTGCCATAGACCTCCACCAGCGGCGTGCCGGCGCGGCGCAGCACGTGGTCCAGCCGCGCGCCCACGGGCGTGCCGGCATGGCGCGCCGGGTCGGCCTGCAGGAGCGGCTGCCCCTGTTGCGACTGGGACGCCTTCGGCTTGCGTGCTGGCCCCAGGTCCACGTTGTGCTCCAGCCGCTGCACCGGGCCGTCGCCCAGGGCCTTGGCGGTCTGCACCCAGCGCGTGCCCTCACGGCGCAGCCGCAGTGCCACGCCGTGCGCTGCCAGGTCGCCCTGCACGGTGTCGAAGTAGCGCGCCTGCAGATGGGTGCGGCGGCTGCCGGGGCCGCGCAGCGCGGCCTCCAGGGCCGGCACGGCGGCGCGGGGAATCTCGAACTTGATCTCGGTCTCGGTCATGGAGGAAGACATGCCTGCGATGCTAGCGGTCGCCGTGCCCGCGGAACGCCAGCCAGCCGGCCACGGCCGTGAAGGCGATCACCACGGCCACGAGGATCCAGAAGCCGTGGGCGTTCTCGGCCAGCGGCACGCCGCCCACGTTCATGCCGAACAGGCCGGCCAGG
>CAJYRH010000055.1 GCA_913776795.1 uncultured Pseudorhodoferax sp.
CCGGCGATGGCGACGGTGCTGCTCCTGCTCGCGCCCGCAGCCGCGCTTTGGCTGGCGCAGCGCCTGGGCGGCCGGGGCCGCCTGGCCACCATCGCGCAGCGCCGGGGGCTGGCCGGCGAGTTCGTCCGGCAGTTGTTGCAGTCGGCACTGGTGCAGCTGCTGTCGGTGGGCGCGCTGGCCTGCGCCGGCCAGGCACTGGGCCTGGCGCTGCCCTTCTGGGTCTGGGCCATCGCGGCCGCCCCTACGTTCCTGATGGCAGCCCTGCCGATCAGCTTCGGTGGCTGGGGCACCCGCGAGGCCGCGGCCGCGCTGAGCCTGGCCCCTTTCGGGGTGGCGGCGCCGGCGGCCGTGGCCGCGGGCCTGCTGTACGGGCTCGTGGCGCTGCCTCAGGCGCTGGCCGGGCTGGTGCTGCTGCTGGCCAGACGGCGCGCGCGCGGCTGAGCGCCGATGGCACGGCGGCAGCCGCGGCGGCCGATGCGCCGGCGTGCTGCGACCGCGGGCCTAGGAACTCGAAGGAGAAGCCCGGCCCGCCGCCCACTGCGCGGCGATGCGCGCGGCCTGCGCGATCGGCGCATCCAGCGCAGGCGCATCGGCCGCGTGCCGGGTCGTGAACACCGCCAGCACCAGCGGTGCACGTGCCGGCGGCCAGACCACCGCGACATCGATGGCCGAACCGTAGGATCCCTGTCCGCTGGTGCCCGTCTTGTTGCCCACGATCCAGCCCGGCGGCACGCCGGCGCGAATGCGCGCCGCGCCCGTGACCGTGCCGCGCAGCCAGGCGGCCAGCTGGTCGCGCTGCGGCGCTGCCAGCGCGTCGGCAACGACCAGCCTGCGCAGGCTGTCGGCCATGGCGCGCGGCGTGGTGGTGTCGCGCGGATCGCCCGGCAGCGAGCTGTTGAGCTCCAGTTCCCAGCGGTCGAGGCGGAACTGGTCGTCGCCGATGCTGCGCATGAAGGCCGTGAGCCCGGCCGGTCCGCCGATGCGTTGCAGCAATAGGTTGGCGGCGGCGTTGTCGCTGGTCTGCACGGTGGCCTCGCACAGCGCGGCAACCGTCATGCCGTGCGCCACGTGCTGCGCCGTGACCGGCGAATGCGGCAGCAGGTCGCCCGGGCCGTAGCGCACCTGCTGGGCCAGCAGGCCCGGCTCGGTGCGGCTGCGCGCCAGGATGGCGGCGGCCAGCACCGCCTTGAAGCTGCTGCACATCGGGAAGCGCTCGCCGTCGCGCTGTCCCAGCAGCGCTCCGTCGGCAGTGTCGATGGCGCACACGCCGATGCGGCCGGCAAAGCCGTTCTCCAGTGCGGCCAGGGCGTTCTCGGCCTGCGCTTGTCCGGAACCTTGCCGAGGGGCGGCGCAGGCCGCTGCGAGCGGCACGACCGCTGCAGCCAGCAGCAAGGCCCGGCGGCGGCGTGAAGGAAGTGGATGCATGGAAGGTCTTTCGGTGAGGGATGGGGCGGAAGGGATAGGTGTCGCGACACTGCGCATGCTAGGCAGCACGGCCCGCCGCACCAAGCCCGCAGCGTGACCGCGGCGCCCGGGTGTAACCTGTGTCACATGCCCCCGCCGCTGACCACCATCGAGCTGAGTTCTCCGCAGTCCGTGGACGGCCGACCCGCCACCTACCAGTCCCTGTGGCTGCTGGTGCGCCTGCTGCACGCGCACGCTGCAGGACAGCCGGTGCGCATCGACGACCTGCGCGGCCAGGTCTCGGCCGCGCGCACGCAGCGCATGCTCGTCAGCCGTGCCTTCCGCGATTTCAAGGGCTGGGGCCTGGCGGTCGGCTGGGGCGAGGACCGCACGCGCGATACGCGCTTCCTGAACGCCGAACGCCGCAGCCAGGGGCCGTTCTGGCTGCCGGAGGCCACGGCGCGGCGCCTGTGCCTGCAGGTGGAAGGCCGCGCGGCCACGGCCACTGAACGTGCAGCCTTCCTGGGCCTGCCGGCACCCACGGCGCGGGCCGGCGTGGCCGCGGCTCCACCCGATGCCGTGCACCTGCAGGACGCCGGCTTCTGGCAGCAGCTGGTGGCCGCGCAGCAGGCCATGCGCCAGGGCCGCTGGGCCGCGCGCCTGACGGCGGGCGGTGCGCCCGCACCGGCCAGCGCGCTGCAGGCCATGCGCCGCGCGGCCCAGCTGGCCGGCCGCGACTTCCAGCGCGCGCTGGTCACGCTGAACGAGGCCCTGCTGTGGCGCCGCCTCGGCGACGACGCCCAGGCGCGCCTCCGCGTGCAGGCTCTGGCGCGCCAGCGCCTGGGCCGCCACGTGGCCGGCCACGACTACCTGGGCGCCATGGCTGCCATCGTCTCGGCCTGGTGCGACTACACGGCGCGCGACCTGCCGGCCGCGCGCGCGCAGCTGCAGGCCATCGCACGCGATCCGGCCCAGGGCGCGTTGCTGGCGCACCATCCGCAGGTGCGCTTCGAGTGGAGCAACCTGTGGGCGCTGGCCTGCCGCTCGCAGGCGCTGGGCAGCGTGGCCGAAACGCCCGCCGCCGCTGCCGCGCAGGCCGAGGAGGCGCTGCAGCACTTCGGCCGCGCACTGGCCGCGGCCTTCGAATCGCACTCCTTCGACGCAGCGCAGCACGTGGCAGCCAACATGGGCATGGCGGTCTGGCTGTTCGAGCGCGTGGGCCTGCAGGCCGGCGTGGACAGCGCCCGGCCACGCGCCATCCAGTGGATCGCGTTCAGCGAATGGCTCAGCGGCCAGGGCGAACTGCAGGGCCGCTCGGCCTGGAACGCGATCTACCTGCTGCGCATCGCGCGCGGGGCCTGCCAGCCGCCGCCGCGGCCCACGCTGGCCCAGTTCCGCGCGCTGGCGCCGCTGACGCCGGCCGCCCTGGCGCGCGAGGCCGGGCCGCTGGCCGAGGTGTTCCGTGGCACCGACTGGCCGGACGACTGGGTGCAGGTGGCCGGCCTGCGCCTGGCCGAACACCGCAGCGGCGCGCGCCGCTACCCCGGGCTGCAGTACTGCGGCCTGCTGCTGGAGCAGGCCTGGTTCGCCGCACACGCCGGCATGCTGGCCCTGGCCGCACATGCGCTGGCCGCACTGCGCGGGGCTCTGCCCACGCTGGTGGCCAGCGACCGCGCCTACTTCCGGGAGGTCTGGAACGATGCCCTGCCGGCCGAATTGCTCGCCCTGGAGCCGCCACCGCGCCGCCCGCGTGCGCGCTGAGAGCGACCCGGCGCCCCGCTGCGCGCCCGGCGCACGGGCTCCAACGCCAGGTGCCCCATTGGCCTTCGCCATGACGCAAGTCACTTGTATCCAAACGCGCGATCTGTGACAAAACACGATAGCAACACAACCGGCGCAGAGCGCGCCTAAAGTGGTCGCCAACAAGTTGAACAAATGGGGCGAACACGCCCACAACCCGCGGGGACCAACGGGCATGCTTGGAAACACCACGGCTTTCTCGCGAACCGGTACCACCGCAACCGCGGATGCCGCGTCCACTGCCGGCCACACCCTGGTCGGCCAGAACGTGCGCTTTCTGCAAGCCATGCACGCCATGCAGTGCGGCGTCGCCAGCGGATCCGTGCTGCTCCTGCACGGCGAACCGGGCACCGGCAAGAAGCTGGTGGCGCGTGCCGTGCATTACCAGGGGCTGCGCCGCCACCGTCCGTTCATTCCCGTCCATTGCGCCGGACTGGCCGATGCACAGTCCGGGAACGCGCTGCGCGGCCTCGTGCGCATGGCCGAAGGCGGCACGCTGTTCCTGGACGCGGTGCAGGCCCTGCCATCGCGCGGCCAGCAGGCCCTGCTGCGTGTGCTGCGCGATGACAGCGACGGCCAGCGCAGCACCTGCCAGCCGGCACAGGCCGCGGTGCGCTGGATCGCCGCCAGCCACACCGACCTGCAGGCGCAGGCTGCC
>CAJYRH010000056.1 GCA_913776795.1 uncultured Pseudorhodoferax sp.
CGAGAGTTCATCGCCGCCTCGGCCGTCAGCAAGCGGCTGTCGGATCTGGAGGCACTGCTGCAGACCACCCTTCTGTACCGCCACGCGCGCGGCGTCGACCTCACGCCGGCCGGCGAGAGCCTGCTGCACCATGCCCGCTCCGTCCTGTTCAGCCTGGACCGCATGCAGGGGGAGCTCAGCGAGTACGCCGATGGCGTGCGCGGCCATGTACGCGTGCACGCCAGCATCTCGGCCATCGTGCAGTTCCTGCCCGAAGACCTGGGCGCCTTTGTACGCGCGCACGGTGGCATCAAGATCGATCTGGAGGAACACCTGTCCAGCGAGATCGTCCGCGCCGTGGAAGAAGGCGCGGCCGACCTGGGGATCTGCAATGCCGCCGTCGCGGAATCCACTGCCGATGCCTTGCAGACACGGGCCTACCGCAGCGACCGGCTCGTGCTGATCGTGCCGCGCGGCCATGCGCTGGCTGGCCGAGGCCCCCTGCCCTACGAGGCCTCGCTGGCCTTCGACCAGGTCGGCCTGCCCAGCAACAGCTCCATCCACCTGGCCACACGCAGCGCCGCCGCGCAACTGGGCCATGCGATCAAGCTGCGCATCCAGGTCACGGGCCTGGACGCCATGTGCCGCATGATCCACAACGGCCTGGGCATCGGCGTCATGCCGCTGCGCGCGTTCGAGCTCATGCACGGCGTGGGCGATCTCGAGCACGTGCCGCTCAGCGATGCCTGGGCCGAACGCCAGATCCGCATGGTCGCGCGCGATTTCTCCACCTTGCCGGTCACGGCGCGGCTGCTGGTCGAGCACTTGGCTGCGCCGCCAGCGTCCACAGACGAACCGGTGCCCGCCGACCCGGCCCTGGCCGCCTGAACAAACCAGTCCCCCACCAAGGAAGCCCATGAGCCTCACCACCAACCAGACGGGTGCACGCACCCTCTACGACAAGATCTTCGACGAGCACACTGTCCACACCGAGGAGGACGGCACGGCCGTGCTGTACATCGACCGCCACCTGGTACACGAAGTGACAAGCCCGCAGGCCTTCGAAGGCATTCGCCAGGCGGGCCGCAAGGTCTGGCGCATCAGCTCCATCGTGGCCACAGCCGACCACAACACGCCGACCACGGGCTGGGAACAGGGCTACGACGGCATCGCCGACCCGATCAGCAAGGAACAGATCACCACGCTGGACAGCAACATCAAGGAGTTCGGCGCGGCCGCCTTCTTCCCGTTCCTGCACAAGCGGCAAGGCATCGTGCACGTCATCGGCCCGGAGAATGGCGCCACGCTGCCGGGCATGACCGTGGTCTGCGGCGACAGCCACACCTCCACGCACGGCGCCTTCGGTGCGCTCGCGCATGGCATCGGCACCAGCGAGGTCGAGCACGTGATGGCCACGCAGACGCTGCTGGCCAAGAAGGCCAGGAACATGCTCATCAAGGTCGAGGGCCAACTGGCCAAGGGCGTGACGGCCAAGGACATCGTGCTGGCCATCATCGGCCGCATCGGTACCGCGGGCGGCACGGGCTACACCATCGAGTTCGCCGGCTCGGCCATCCGCAGCCTCAGCATGGAAGGCCGCATGACGGTCTGCAACATGGCCATCGAAGGCGGCGCGCGCGCCGGCCTGGTGGCCGTGGACGACAAGACCATCGACTACGTGAAGGGCCGCCCGTTGGCGCCCACCGGCGTGGCCTGGGACCAGGCCGTGGCCTATTGGAAGACTTTGCACTCCGACCCCGGTGCGAAGTTCGACACCGTGGTCGAGCTGGACGCCACGCAGATCGTGCCGCAGGTGACCTGGGGCACCTCGCCCGAGATGGTGCTGGGCATCGACGGCCGCGTGCCCGATCCGGACAAGGAGAAGGACGCCAACAAGCGCGGCGCCATCGAGCGTGCGCTGACCTACATGAACCTGGAGCCGGGCAAGCCGCTCAACGACGTCTTCGTCGACAAGGTCTTCATCGGCAGCTGCACCAACAGCCGCATCGAGGACATGCGCGAGGCCGCCACCGTGGTCAAGAAGCTGGGCCAGAAAGTGGCCAGGAACGTCAAGCTGGCCATGGTGGTGCCAGGCTCGGGCCTCGTGAAGGAACAGGCCGAGCGCGAAGGCCTGCACGAGATCTTCAAGGCCGCGGGCTTCGAGTGGCGCGAGCCGGGCTGCTCGATGTGCCTGGCCATGAATGCAGACCGGCTGGAGCCGGGCGAGCGCTGCGCCTCCACGAGCAACCGCAACTTCGAAGGCCGCCAGGGCGCCGGCGGCCGTACCCACCTGGTCAGCCCGGCCATGGCCGCCGCCGCAGCCGTGCACGGGCATTTCGTCGATGTGCGCCAGTTCGCCTGAGGAATCACCATGCAGAAATTCACCATCCACCAGGGCCTGGTCGCGCCCATGGACCGCGAGAACGTCGACACCGACGCCATCATCCCCAAGCAATTCCTGAAGTCGATCAGGAAGACCGGTTTCGGCGTGAACCTGTTCGACGAGTGGCGCTATCTGGACAAGGGCGAGCCCGGCGTGCCCGAGTCCCAGCGCAAGCCCAACCCCGACTTCGTGCTGAACCAGCCGCGCTACAAGGGCGCCTCCATCCTGCTGGCGCGCAAGAACTTCGGCTGCGGCTCCTCGCGCGAGCATGCGCCCTGGGCGCTGGACCAGTACGGTTTCCGCGCCATCCTCGCGCCGAGCTTTGCGGACATCTTCTTCAACAACAGTTTCAAGAACGGCCTGTTGCCCATCGTGCTGCCCGAGGCCACGATTGCCCAGCTGTTCGACGAGTGCTTCGCCTTCCCGGGCTACCAGCTGACTGTGGACCTGGAACGCCAGGTCATCGTGCGACCGCAGGGCGAGGAGATCGCGTTCGAGGTGCAGCCCTTCCGCAAGTACTGCCTGCTCAACGGCTTCGACGACATCGGCCTGACACTGCGCCATGCCGACAAGATCCACGCCTTCGAGGCCGAGCGCCTGGCCGCCAAGCCCTGGCTGGCCAACACCATGCTGTCCGCCTGATCCTTTCAACCACCTTGATTCGCACATGAAAATCGCAGTTTTGCCGGGTGACGGCATCGGTACCGAGATCGTCGAGCAGGCCGTCCGCGTCCTCAAAGCGCTTGACCTCCCGTTCGAGATGGAGACCGCCCTGGTCGGCGGCGCCGCCTACGACGCGCACGGCCATCCGCTGCCCGAGGCCACGCTCAAGCTGGCCAAGGAAGCCGACGCCGTGCTGTTCGGTGCCGTCGGCGACTGGAAGTACGACACGCTCGACCGCCCGCTACGGCCCGAGCAGGCCATCCTGGGCCTGCGCAAGAGTCTGGGCCTGTTCGCCAACTTCCGGCCCGCCATCTGCTACGAGCAACTCGTCGGCGCCTCCAGCCTCAAGCCCGAGCTGGTCGCAGGCCTGGACATCCTGATCATCCGCGAGCTGACTGGCGACATCTACTTCGGCCAGCCGCGCGGCCGGCGCGTCTCGCCCGACGGCCACTTCCCGGGCGCGGAGGAAGCCTTCGACACCATGCGCTATTCGCGCCCGGAGATCGAGCGCATCGCGCGCGTGGCCTTCGAAGCCGCCCGCAAGCGCAACAAGCGCGTGACCAGCGTGGACAAGGCCAACGTGCTGGAGACCTTCCAGCTTTGGAAGGACGTGGTCACCGAGATCGGCAAGGAGTACCCGGACGTCGCGCTCGACCACATGTACGTGGACAACGCCGCGATGCAACTGGTCAAGGCGCCCAAGAAGTTCGACGTGGTCGTCACCGGCAACATGTTCGGAGACATCCTCTCGGACGCCGCCGCCATGCTGACCGGCTCCATCGGCATGTTGCCCTCGGCCAGCCTGAACGCAAGCCAACAGGGTCTGTACGAACCCAGCCACGGCAGCGCGCCCGACATCGCCGGCAAGGGCGTGGCCAACCCGCTGGCCACCATCCTGTCGGCCGCGATGATGCTGCGCTTCTCCCTGAACCAGGCGGCTGCGGCTGACCGCATCGAGGCGGCCGTGCAGAAAGTGCTGGCCCAGGGCCTGCGCACGCCCGACATCCACAGCGAAAGCACGACCAGGGTCGGCACGCGCGAGATGGGCGATGCCGTCCTGAA
>CAJYRH010000057.1 GCA_913776795.1 uncultured Pseudorhodoferax sp.
CCAGAACGCACTGATGCAGGTCAAAGCCTTCGACGACGCGATCGGCCTGACCGGCCTGGTCGTGACCAAGCTGGACGGCACGGCCAAGGGCGGCGTGTTGGCTGCCATCGCGCAGGAGCGGCCCATCCCGGTCTACTTCATCGGCGTGGGCGAGAAGCTGGAAGACCTGGAGACCTTCGACGCGCGCGAGTTCGCGCAGGCGCTGCTGGGTTGAATGCCTTGCCACCCAGGCACATCAGTGTTGGGTATCGCAATCGCCCGTGAAGAGCTGGCGGCCGTTGTCGCGCAACAAGCGGGCCTGGCGCTTGCGCGTGTCCACGCGCCATTGGGCACCGACGCCGAACACGACCTCGTCGCCCGCCACGAAGCCTGAGCTGAGCCACTGCCCGTTCACAGCCACGGCGTTCTCGGCCATGCTGTAGCGCACCTCCACGCGCCGCGCCGCCTGTCCGGCGTCGGGCTGCATCCGGCAATACAGGCTGCGGCTGTCGGGTGGGCTGCCGCGGGCGGCAAGTTCGGCCGCGATCTGCGCGGCGCGCCCTGGCGCACCGCTGGCCTCGCAGCTGAACCGGGCCACCAGGGCCGTGCCATCCAGAGTGTGCACGGGCTCGAACACCAGGTTGCCGAGGTCCGTGCGGCCGCTGCGGCGCGGCGGCTGCAAGAAAGGCTGTTCGGGTTCGAGCCGGCCGGAAGGCATGACCGCGTTGAGGATCGCAATGCGCTGCGGCGTGCGGCAGTCGACCACGTAGTTCGCATAGCCGATCAGGGGCGATGGGCGCAGCGCATGCACCAGGAAGTAGGTACCGGCCACGTGCTCACGGTCGACCACGTCGAGCGCGATGGCGTCCACGCCGACCAGCATCTCGTCGATGCGCTGGACCATGTGGAAGCTGGGTGGCGTGGTCTGGGCGACAGCCGTCAGCGCCAGGAGCGAAACGGCAGTGAAGGAAAGAAGGCGGCAGGACGGCATCAAGAATTCAAAGGCCCCGCCGGTGCCGCGCGTGCGGCCCTACATGGCGGGCTTGTCGCTCAGGGCCTTCAGATTGTCGCGCAGCTGCTGGCTCATCGGCAGGCCGAGGTTGATGCCGCGCGGCGGGATCGGTGACATGAACCACTTGTTGTACAGGCGTTCGAACTCGCCCGACTTCATGGCGTCGGCGAAGACGGCGTCGACCAGTGCCTTGAAGGCGGGGTCGTCCTTGCGCACCATGCAGGCATAGGGCTCGACCTGCAGCGCATCGCCGACGACCGCGAGCTGGTCCGCCATCTTGGAGTTCGCGCGCAGGCCGAACAGCAGGATGTCGTCCATCGCGAATGCGACGGCGCGGTCGCTCTCAACCAGCAGCAGCGAATCGTCGTGGTCCTTGCCGAGCACCACCGTCATGCCGATGTCGTTGTCCTGGTTGTACTTGCGGATGACCTGCGCGTTGGTGGTTCCGGTGGTTGTGGCCACGGTCTTGCCGGCGAGGTCGGCATAGTTCTTGATGCCCGAGGACTTTTTCACCAGCAGGCGCGTGCCGGTGTAGAAGTGGTTGATGGCGAAGGCCACATCCCTGCCGCGTGCGGTGTTGTTGGTGGTCGATCCGCATTCCAGGTCGATGGTGCCGTTGGTCAGCAGCGGAATGCGGTTCTGCGAGGTCACCGCCATGGTGCCGATTTCCAGGTTCGGCTTGTTCAACTTCTTCTTGACCGCGTCGACGACGGCGTCGGTCAGGTCGACCGCGAACCCCACCGCCTTGGTCGACCCAGCCAGGTAGCTGAATGGCACCGACGACTCGCGGTACGCCACGGTGATCTTGTTGCTGTCGGCGACCTTCTTGAGCGTGTCGGCATGGGCAACGGACAGGCTTGCGCAGCACACAACGATGGCGGTCAGGCGGGACAGAACAGGCATGGCTTCCTCGGCGACGGATGGGCTGGACAGTGTAGGCACGCTGCACAGCCTGACAAGCAAGGGATATGCCCGATGAACGGCACGCCAGCGTCCTGCTCGAGGTGGCGCGTGGCGGTACATCTGTCTGGGATCGGCGCTTGCAACGCCCCGTCGCACGGGTCCACATCCCTTGGCTGGACTGCGCCCGGCTACGCCCGCCGGACTGTCACCGTGGGCCGCTGGCATGGCGGCCGGCCAAGCTCCTGGTGAATGCAGGCCATGGTGCGCTCGGATCCACACTGGCCGTGCGCACGCCGGGCCCTTCAGGTGGCCGCAGAACGGGGCCGGTAAAACCCGCTCACGCCCTGGCCGCGCCTTGCGTACCCTTGCGGCCTTTCCCAAAGACCAGGAGACCCGCCGCCATGCCGATTGCCCCACGCCGACTGTTGCTGTCCACCGCTCTGCTCGCGCTGACGACCGTGGCCCTGCCTGCCATGGCGCAGCCTGCGGCATGGCCGAACAAGCCGGTACGCATCGTCGTGACATTTCCGCCTGGTGGCGCGCCGGACACGTTGGCACGCCTGCTGGCCGACAAGTGGAGCGCGCTGGGTCAACCCGTCACGGTGGACAACAAACCCGGCGCCGGCGGCAACATCGGCGCCGACATGGTCGCCAAAAGTCCCGCGGACGGCGCCACGCTGGTGCTGGGCACGGTGGGAACGCATGCCATCAACGCGGCGCTGTACGACAAGATGCCGTACAACAATCTCAAGGACTTCACGCCGATCAGCTTCCTGGCGAGCACGCCGAACCTGCTGGTCGTCAACAAGACCGTGCCGGCCAACAACGTGCAGGAACTCGTCGCGCTGGCCAAACGCGAGCCGTTGGCCTTCGGCTCGTCGGGCAGTGGCACCTCGATCCACCTCTCGGGCGAGCTGTTCAACACGCTCGCCGGCGTGAAGATGCAGCATGTGCCCTACAAGGGCCGCGCCCAGGCCATACCCGACTTGTTGGGCGGACGCATCGCGATGATCTTTGACAACATGCCGTCGGCGTTGCCGCTTGTGAAATCGGGCGAACTCAAGGCCCTGGGCGTCACCAGCGCGCAGCGTTCGCCTGCAGCGCCGGACATCCCCACCATCGCCGAGTCCGGCCTGCCCGGCTTCGAGGCCACCTCCTGGTTCGCTCTGTTGGGGCCAGCGGGCATGTCGCGTGAGGTCCAGATGCGCATCAACCAGGAGGTCGCACGTGTGCTGGCGCTGCCGGATGTCAAGGAAAAGCTGTCCACGCTGGGCCTGGACCCGAATCCTGGCACGCCCGAGGCCCTGACGGCATTGATGCAGAGCGAAACGGCCAAATGGGCCAAGGTGGTCAAGGCGTCGGGTGCCAAGCCCGACTGAGCTAGAATGCGTGGTTCGCTAGTGTTCCAACTTGCGAACCGCCTGGCCAGGCAACGCCGAATCTCACGGCGGCACGTCGACAAGATCACTCACGACGAAAAAACAACAGAGTGGTCCTGCATGCGAAAGTGCCGTAAACGTGGACCGCGTAAGAGTCCACGACCACATTCCCCACCGTGGCCCTGAAGCCATTCCTGGTTTGGCCGACTGGCACAGCGCTGCGCCTGTGCCGCGGTGCCTGCGGCAAAGATCCAGCGCCAGAATTGAAAAACCCCGCGAACGCGGGGCATGGACGTAGTGCTTTGAAGGGTCTCAGGTCGGCAAGCCCTTGGTGGCATGCCGCTTATGGTCATCAGCCCCTGCCCGGACCGGCACCGATTTGCTCGGCACATAGGGAACGGTCATCGCACTGTTGACGTGGGTTCTGGGCTCGACTGCCACCAGGGCAGGCGGTGCGGGCTTCGAACTGTCGCTCTTGGGTTGTTCACTCATACTTTTCGAATCCAGTCCATTGGTCGGGTCGGCGGGCCTGCCAGTCGGGAGCAGGGGCCCCTGGATGCAACATCCGCGCCACGCTCAGGAATGCAATGAAATCAAAGCAATCGCGCCCGCACTTCGCCTGAAAGGCCGCGCCGTGTAAAGAAAGCGGACAGCGGGCAAGCTCCGGGATGAAGGTCGCCCACGCGTTCCAAACAGTCGTCGGACGACACCCGGGACGGTCGTGCACGCTGCGCAGAACGCAGCCCTCCAGGCATGGATGCGATCCGTGCAAGAACCAACGTACCGAAAACACCGCAGCCGCGCCGGATCGAAGGCTGCCGCCCGCGTGGCCACCACCTCGGCAGACATCTTGAAAAAGCTGGCAGATCGCCGAACTCCAAGCCCTGCATGGATCCGGTAAGCCGTCACCGCCATCGGCGACAGGGGCAGCAACCTGGAACTGCACCTTAGGGCCAGCGGCAGCACAACCCGCGAGGACCGGGTCGACGCGGCGCGCAGGCACCACCGACCGTTGCCGCGGCTGGATCGGCCGAAAAAATGGGGAAGGTGGCGCTGTTCAGTTGCCTTGCAAAAGATGTGCGGCTTGTCACACGGGGAGGAGAAGGAGTTCGCTACCCTCGCGTGCCATGGAACAAATCCGAATTGCAAGCACCCAGGTGCAAGTATCCGAATCAGGCCAGCGCTTCGTCTGCGAATGGATGGCGGGGTCCTTGATGAACCGCTGGCTGCTCAAGAACAGGCTGGCCGAAGCGCTGCGATTGCACGGACCCGATAGCCACTGGATCGAGACGCGCGACACGCACGCCGTCCGTGAGACAGCGGCTGCTTGAAGCCCGCAGGGCCTGTTCCGCGGCGCAGATGCCGCTGCGGGATCAGCAAGCGACGCAGAAGATCAAAAGCCTCCGGGGTCATTGACCGCAGAGGCTTTCTCTCTTTGGTGACGCATCCGGATCCGCATCCCAGGCCGCACCGGGCGTCAAGAACGAAGCAACGACCTCCTCGCCGGCAGAATTTCTCAGGCCACGCGGCTCCACCCTCGGGTGTCCTGTGTGCAAGCCCCGTCGAAGGGTTCGGATCCGGCACGAACCGGCCAGCCCCTGCTGAATACCCGGGTGTCAGCTGCGAACCCACCATGACCAGACGGCCCATCCCGCCAGGACCCACACCAACGCGACCAGGGCGGCACCCGCGTTGCTGATGGGCCTTGCGCCCCGTGCCGCCATCCATGCATCGGCCCGGGCACGACACGCCGCCAGGACCTCCGCTGGCAACAGCTTGATGGTCAACCAGATCAAGCCCGGCAGGAGCATTACATCGTCGAGATAGCCCAGGACCGGGATGAAGTCCGGAATGAGGTCGATCGGGCTCAGCGCGTAAGCGACGACGAAAACGCCCAGGGCCTTCGCATGCCAAGGCGTGTCCGGATTCTTCCCGGCAAACCACAGCGTGACCGCATCGCGCTTCACCCGCTTGGCCCAGGCCCTCAGGCCGCTTCTGACGCTCATGGGCCGACAGCATGCCACGCTCAGCTGTTGCCCATGCCATGGCTGTCGTTTGCGATGTACGGCACGTCCCGCAAACCTCGCCGAACGCTGCCGGCCTGTCTCCATCTGCAGCCTGCGCCTGCAGTCATTGGACGCACGGCAGCGGCGAGTGCCGACTGACGTCCGGCGTGCGGCGCATGGCGTGCGGCGCATGGCGACCGGCCGATCACTGCCTGTTGACCGATGACCGCTGGCCGCTGGCGGATGGCGGATGGCGGATGCAGCGTTGCACCGCCGACGCCATCCCCACCGACCAACTGGCATGTCGATTGCCATTGCGATGGCACGTCCACCGCCGGAGACCCCGTTGCACGACACCCCTGCCCGGCCCCTGCCGCCGCCGCGCCGCATTGCCGTGCTGCGCGCACTCATGCTGGGCGACATGCTGTGCGCCCTGCCCGCCTTGCGCGCCCTGCGGCAGGGCTGGCCTGCGGCCCACATCACCCTCGTCGGCCTGCCCTGGGCCGCAGAACTCGCGCAGCGATGGGAATGCATCAATGGCTTCGTCGCGCTGCCCGGCCACCCCGGCCTGCCCGAGCAACCCTGCGACGTGCGCCTGCTGCCCGCGTTCCTGCAGCAGGTGCAGGCTCTGGAGCTGGACCTGGCCTTGCAACTGCACGGCAGCGGAAACATCGTCAACACGCTGGTGGCGAGCTTCGGCGCCCGCGCCACGGCGGGCTTCTTCGATGCGCGGGCATGGGTGCCGCCGCAGGACCGCGCACGCTATGTGCAGTGGCCCTGTCACGGCCATGAGATCGAGCGCCTGCTGGCACTGACCGACCACCTGGGCCTGGCACGCCAGGGCCTGGCGCTGGACTTCCCTCTCCGCCACGCCGACCATGCGCAGGCCCGCGCCCTGTGTGCGCCATTGCGCAGCGGCCACGCCTACGCCATCGTGCATGCCGGCGCGCAGCTGGCCTCGCGGCGCTGGCCGGTGGAGCGATTCAAGGCGGTGGCGCAGGCCCTCGCCGACCGCGGCCTCGCCATCGTGCTGACCGGCAGCGCGAGCGAAGCCGGCCTGGCCACCGCCATCGCGCAGGAGCTCGGCGGCCGGGCCATCAACCTGTGCGGCAAGACGTCGCTGTGGTCGCTGGGCGCGCTGGTCGATGCCGCCCGCTGCGTCGTCAGCAACGACACCGGCATTTCCCACATCGCGGCGGCGCGCGGCTGCCGCAGTGTGGTGGTGAGCTGCGGCGCCGACGTGGCGCGCTGGGCCCCGCTGGACGCCGCGCTGCACCGGGTGCTGGCGCACGACGTGCCCTGCCGTCCCTGTGGCTACGCCGCCTGTCCCTACGACCACGCCTGCGCTCTCGGCGTGGAGGTCGAAACGGTGCTGGAACACCTGCCCGCCGAGTTGCGTTGAGGCGCGTGCGCCGTGCGGCCGATGGCCAGTGGCCAGTGGCCAGTGGCCAGTGGCCGGTGGCCGGGGGCCGGTGGCCATGACCATGCCCAGAGACCTGGCCGCCGATGCGCAAGGGGCCGCGTCCGGCGGCATGGGCGCGTTCTCGTCGCCGTCAGGCAAAGCTGCTTCGATGACGGCCGCTCCCCATGGGCGAGGGCAAGCGCAAGCGAACCACGGCGTCGGCGCGGAGGCAACCACGCGCCTGCCCGCGGCGGCAGTCAGCGCATGTCGAGCAAGCGATCGACGCGGCCCAGCACGCGCAGGGCGCGCCGCGCAGCGCGCTCCCAGCTGCTGCGTGCCAGCAGCCGGTCGATGCCCGCGCGCTGCGCGCCGTTCGCGCCCTCACGGTCCTGCAGGGCCGCCGCGCACGCCTGCACGAAGCCGGCG
>CAJYRH010000058.1 GCA_913776795.1 uncultured Pseudorhodoferax sp.
TGGGGTGCGGGCCGTCTGCCCGGCGTCCAGTCGCTTGCTCAGGGAGGGCGACGCTGGCGTCGTCCGTCGCCTGGAAGATCGGATCGGATGCCGGGGCTGGCCGGAGTGGGGTGTTATGGAGCGCGGCTTCATTTCTCTGACCGCAGTCCGGCGGCAGGCTTGAGGCCCCGGGCCACCTTCAAGGCGGCCCGGGCCTGCGGACCGAAGTCCTTGAACATGTCCGCGACCATGGCGGTGACGGCCGGCGGCGCAGTGCCCGGCGAGCCAGCGTCGAACGGCGGCGCGGGCGCGTACTCGGCCAGCAGCTGTACGGCCTGCGCGTAGGCCGTGTCGCGCAGCATGCCCACGATGGCCAGGCCCAGGTCCAGCCCCGCGCTGACACCGCCGCCGGTGATGCGGTTGCGGTCGTGCACCACGCGCGACTGCACGGGCGTGGCGCCCGCCTCGTCCAGCAGTGCCTGGGTGGCCCAGTGGGTCGTCGCCTGGTAGCCGCGCAGCAGGCCGGCGGCGCCCAGCAGCAGCGAGCCGGTGCAGACGCTGGCCACCAGCTTCGCGCGGCTGCCCCGGTCTGCCAGGAAGTCCAGGATCTGCGCGTCCCGCATCGCCGCCAGCGTGCCGTCGCCGCCACCGGGCACGAACAGGATGTCCAGGTCGCGCGGGCAGCGCGCCAGCGTGACCGTGGGCGAGATCGCGAGCTGGCTGTCGCTCACCACCGGCGCCATGGTCTTGGCGATGTGGTGCAGCTTGGCCCCCATGAGGCTGGCGAACATGTGCTGCGGCCCGACGAAGTCCAGTGCGGTCATGCCTGGGTAAAGCAGCATGCCGATCTGTTCCCTGCCGGTCCACGACGCCGGCATGGCCCCCATGTCGTGCGGCAGCGGCGCCTGCGCTGCGCCGCTTTCGCCAGCGCGAGCCAGCCATGGCGAGGCGGCCAGCGCGGCCGTGGCGGCACGCAGGAAACCGCGTCGTTCTGCGGTCGTCATTGCCGCGCCTCAATAGTCCACGCGCAGCGAGACCTTGGCCGTGCGCGGCGTACCGAGCTTGATCCAGTCCTGCAGGAACTGGTGGCTGCCGGTGTAGTACTTCTTGTCGAGCAGGTTGTCGATGTTGAACTGCAGCGCGGCCTTGCCACCGCCCAGCCCGAAGCGGTAGGCCAGCATCGCGTCCAGCCGGCCGTAGCCGGGCAGCTGGAAGGTGTTGCCGGAGTCGCCCTGGCGCTGGCTCAGGGCGAAGATGCCGCCGCCCACGGTCCACTGGCTGTTGATGGCGTAGCGGGCCCACAGGCTGGCGGTGTGGCGCGCCACGTTGGGCAGCTTGTTGCCCTGATAGGCCACGTCCTCGACGACCTCGGTGGCGGTGTAGGCGTAGGAGCCGATCAGCGACAGGCTGCGCGTGAGCTGGCCCGACACGTCCCACTCCACGCCGCGCGAGCGGGCCTTGCCGACCGTGATGATGTTGGTGCCCGTGGCGACCGAGCGCGGGTCCAGCACGGTCTGGCCCCGGTTGCGCTTGACGAGTTCGTACAGCGCCACGGTGGAACTGAGCTTGCCGTCCAGCAGTTCGATCTTGTGGCCGATCTCGAACTGCCTGGCGCGTTCGGCGGCGAGCGCCGCGCCGGTCACGGTGTCGCGGCCGTTGTTGGCCGACACCGCGTCCTGGTATTGCGCGTAGACCGACTGGTTGGGCGCGAATTGCCACACCGCGCCCAGGCGCGGCGTGGTGAAGGACTTCTCGTTCGGCGCGGTGCCCGGCGTGGCGTAGATGGCGCTGGTGCGGTCGTGGCGCAGCGTGCCGGTCAGGAACCATCCCTGGCCAAGCGCGAGCTGGTCCTGCACGTAAAAGCTGGTCCAGCGGCTGCGGTCCTCGGTCTCCATCGGCATGGCCATGGACAGGTCCAGCCTCGGCGTGTTGCCCAGCGCGGGGTTGTAGACGTCCACCGCGTCGAGCTGCTGGAAGTACGTGGTGCCGGTCCTGCGCGTGCGGTAGGTGTCGAAGCCGAACAGCACGGTGTGGCCGATGCTGCCGGTCTGGAACTTGCCGGTCAGGTCCACGTTGAAGTGGTCTGCTGCGTAGCGGCCATCCGGACGCACGTAGAAGTAGTAGCGGCACAGCGGGTTGCCGGTGCCAGGGCAGCTCTGATCGGGCGTCATGCCCGCGCCCAGGTCCACGCGGTACGGGCTGATGTCCATCTCCGCCGTGTCGCTGCGCAGGCGCAGCGCACGCACTTTGACCTGCCAGGCGTCGTCGATGCGGTGCGACGCATCGAGCCGCACGCTGGTGGTCCTGGCGCTGGACAGTTCCGGCGAGTCGTTGAACTGGCGCGACCAGGGCAGGTCGGCCGGTCGGTCTCCGAAGGCGGGAATGCCGTAGTCGGTGCGGTAGCGGTTCCGTGTGGTGTCCACCGTGGCCGTGACGCTGGTGCGCGCATCGGGCACCCAGGCCAGGCTGGCGCTGAAGGCGCCCAGCTTGTCCTCCACGTAGTCACGGATCGAATCGGCCGTGTAGTAGGAGGCCGCCACCCGGCCGCGCAGCGTGCGGTCTGCGTTCAGGGCACCGGAAGCCTCGATGCCCGTGCGCGACAGGCTGCGCTGGCCCAGCGTCTGCTCGACGCTGAAGCTGGGCACGCTGGTGATGGGCTTGGTCACCACGTTGACCAGCCCGCCTGGTTCCGCGCGGCCGTACAGCACGCCCGACGGACCTTTGACCACCTCCACCGACTGCACGTTGGCCATGTTGATCGGCACGCCCGCGACCTTGGAGCCGTCCAGGTAGTAGGTGGAGGCGCCCGACATCGGGCCCATGGCCGTCATCGAGACGCTGGGAAAGCCGCGCAGGATGGTCAGCGGCTGCATCGCGCCGTTGAAGCCGAAGTCCAGCTGTACGCCCGAGACGTTGCGCAGGGCCTCCGTCAGCGTCAGCGCGTTCTGGTCCTGGATCACGGCCTGCGGCACGACCTGGATGCTCTGCGGCGTCTGCAGCGCCGGCGTGTCGGTGCGCGTGGCGGTGCTGCTGTCGGGCGCGCGGTAGTCGTCGCGTTCGCCGGTCACGGTGACGGACGGCAGGGTCTGGGCCTGGCCCTGGGCGGGCAGCGTGGCGGTGAGGCCGGCGCACAGCAGTGCGGCGGCGAAGGGAATGGGGGCGAATTCGTGCATGGGGAGTCTCTCCGCTTTCTTCTCGGGGTGCGCGCAGTGCGCGCGAATGCGCAACGGCCCCGTGGGCGCGTGCGCGTCTGGCGAAGATCAGGAGAGCGCGGGCGGGCCGCGTGGCGGCAGCGGGGCGCCCACCAGCGCCGCGATGTGCGCCGCCGCGATGGGCTGCAGCGCATGCGCGAGCGGCTGCACCGGCACGCACCCCGCCGATGCCTGGGGCAGCGGCACGGCGGTGGCCAGGCACAGCGGGCAGTCCAGGCTGTGGTGCGCCGGGGCGGCGCCGCCGCCCTCGTCGTCGCCGATGGCGACCAGGCGCATCTCGCCGCCAGCCGAGCAGACCAGCTCCATCGCCTGTGGCGCCACGACAGGCGCAGCCGCAGCGATGCCCACGGCCAGCACGAACCACGCCAGGATCAGGCGGGTCAGGTGGACGGAGCGGCGCAGCGCATGCATGGGCGCGCATTATGCGTTGGTGTGCTGCGCGTTCGGACCCTGTGTTGGAGCGCGTGCACATGGGACGAATTGACCGATAGCAAGTGCGGAAGGTGGGTGCCATACCGCCGCGCCCTCACCCGCCCGGCCACTGCACGGACGTGGACATCCGCAAGGTGACGGACCGCGTGGCCGCCAGGAGCCGCTGAGCACCGGCAGGCTGGTACTTGTCCGACAGGGCGAGGGGCACGTCTGTGCGAGCATCGCCGCTTCCCAACGCAAGGAGTGCATCCGATGACCCGACTCACCGCTGCCGCCGCCGTGGCCGCGCTCATGCTGACCGCCTGCGCCCAGACCGCCATGCAACCACCGGCGGCCGCACCGT
This sequence comes from uncultured Pseudorhodoferax sp., assembly GCA_913776795.1. The sequence goes on from CAJYRH010000058.1 coordinate 3,967, forward strand.
CGGCGGCACCGGCCGCCACGGCGCCCAGCGTGGCCCAGGTCTTCCCGCAGGCCCCCCTGCCCTACGCGACCGACGCGCTGGAGCCGGTGATCGACAAGGCCACCATGGAGATCCACTTTGGCCGCCACCACAAGGCCTACCACGATGCGCTGAACAACGCGGCGGCGGGCAACGCCGAACTCGCGCGCATGACGCTGCCGCAGATCCTGGCCAACGTGTCGCGTCAGCCGGCCCTGGTGCGCAACAACGCAGGTGGCATCTGGAACCACGCCTTCTTCTGGAACACCATGGCGCCGGCCGGCATGCGCGGCGCGCCGTCGCCCGAGCTGCTGGCCCGCATCAACGCCGACTTCGGATCGCTCGAGAACATGCAAAAGCAGTTCAACGCCGCCGGCACCACCCGCTTCGGCTCAGGCTGGGCCTGGCTGGTGGTGAAGGACGGCAAGCTGCTCGTCAGCTCCACGCCCAACCAGGACAACCCGCTCATGGACGTGGCCGAGGTGCGCGGCACACCGATCCTGGGCAACGACGTCTGGGAGCATGCCTACTACCTGAAGTACCAGAACCGGCGGGCGGACTACCTGACGGCGTGGTGGCAGGTGGTGAACTGGAACGAGGTCAACCGGCGCTTCGCTGCATCGCTCTGACCGGCGCTGCGCCGATGAGGCCCGTGCTGCCTGACCGCCGCCCGGCCCGCGCGCCGGACCACGGCGACAGCTGATCGGCAGCGGTCGGGCCCCACGCAAGGGAGACCGCACGCCCGACGCCAGTTGGTGGCTTTTCACCATGGCGTCGGTGTCGCAGACCGCGACGTCGGGCCAGGGCACGGTGCTCATGCCATCGCGCCTGGTGGCGCAGTGCGGGCGCTGGAGGTTGTGCGAGCTGCACGGTTTTCGGTCGGTCGCCCGGCGGACCGAACGTGGACCGAATCGGGT
>CAJYRH010000059.1 GCA_913776795.1 uncultured Pseudorhodoferax sp.
AATGGGCCAGGGCACTGGTCGCGCTGGACACGCTCGCCGTGGATCCGGAAGTCATGGCCGACACGGCAGGCATCCTGTTCAAGCAACGCGAGGACGTGGCCGCGCTGACGCACGACGTGGCCACTGCGCTGCTCAAGCCTGCCGAGGCCTGATGGAGCGCCCACGCGCATCGGTTCGCGTACCGCCGCCCCGCGAGGCGGCGCGTCAGCGGCTTCGTGCGGCCGCGTGCCACTGACATGCTCCTCGGCGATGCACGCAGCGGCAAGCTGGCCGACAACATCGGCGGCTTCGGCCGCACGCTGCGCCGCGCCGGCATGCGCATCGACCCGGCCCGCATCGCGCTGGCGCAGGAGGCCGCCCTCCTGGTCGACATCGGCCGCCGCGACGAGCTGGCCTATGCGCTCGAAGCCGTGATGCTGAGCCGCGAGCAGGACCGCACCGTGTTCCGCGAGCTGTTCGACGCCTACTTCCGCAACCCCGACGTGGCCAACAAGCTGCTCGCGCAGATGCTGCCCACGAGCGAAGGCAGGGCAGAGCCCAGCAAGCGGCGTCCGCGCGTGAACGAGGCTCTGGCGCCGCAGCGCGCCTTCGCCCAGGCCGTTCCGCCGAAGAAGGAAGAGGACAAGATCGACTTCGACGCCGCGATGACGGCGAGCGATCTGCAGCGCCTGAGGCAGGCGGACTTCAGCACCCTGTCCGCGAGCGAGTACCGCCTGGTCGAACGGCTCGCGCGCGACATCGCGCTGCCCGTGCCCGAGGTGCCGTCGCGCCGCCTGCGCCCGGGCACGCGCGGCGGCCGCCTGCACTGGGCTGGCGTGCGCCGCGAGGCCTCGCGCATGGGCGGCGAGATGGTCCGGCTGCTGCGCCTGGCGCGACGCCGCCAGCCCCTGCCCATCCTGGTGCTGGTCGACGTGTCCGGGTCCATGGAGCGCTATGCGCGGCTGCTGCTGGCCTTCCTGCATGCGGCCACGCGCGTGCTGCCGCGCCGCGACGTGTTCGCCTTCGGCACACGGCTGACCGACCTCACGCCCACCTTCCGCCACGCAGACACCGACGCCATGCTGCTGGAGGCCGGCCAGCGCATCGCCGACTTCGCCGGCGGCACCCAGCTCGGCGCCAGTCTGCAGACCCTGCGCCACGCACACGCCCGCCGCCTGGTCGGCCGCCGCACGCTGGTGTTGCTGGTCAGCGATGGACTGGACACGGGCGAACCCGCGGTTCTGGCCGAGCACCTGGCCTGGTTGCGCCGGCGCTGCCGCCGCCTGCTCTGGCTGAACCCTCTGCTGCGCTTCGACGGCTACGCCCCCATCGCGCGTGGGGCTGCCCAGCTCCACCGCCACGCCCACGCCATGCTTGCAGTCCACAATCTGGAGCGCTTGCAGGACCTGGCGCGCAGCCTCGCACAGCTGATGAAAACCTGACCCACCACAACAAGGATCCACCATGGAAATGCAAGGCAACCGCCAACTCGCCGTGACCCAACAGCAGGCCTGGGACGCGCTGAACGACCCCGAGGTGCTCAAGCTGTGCATTCCCGGCTGCGACAAGGTCGAGGCCACGGGCGAGAACCAGTACGCCATCGGCATGGCGCTGAAGATCGGCCCGGTCTCGGCCAAGTTCGGCGGCAAGATCGCGTTGGCCGACATCGTGGCGCCGCAGAGCTACACCATCGTGTTCGAAGGGCAGGGCGGTGTGGCCGGTTTCGGCAAGGGCTCGGCCAAGGTCAACCTGGTGCCCAACGACGAAGGCTGCGAACTGCAGTACGCCGTGCAGGCCCAGGTCGGCGGCAAGGTCGCGCAGCTGGGGCAGCGGCTCATCGACGGTGCGGCCAAGTCGCTGTCCGAAGATTTCTTCAAGCGCTTCGACGCCGAAATGCGCAAGCGCCACGGCACGGAAGAAGAGGCACCGGCCGACGAGGAAAAGAAGCCGGGCTGGCTCGCCAAGCTGACCGGCAAGGGCAAGGAAAAGGACGCCTGATCCCGGCGGATCGGCAAAAGGATCTCGCGATGGAAAACCTCGATGTAATGGTGTTGCGCGGCCTGCGGGACTGGCGCCAGGCCGGCAAGCGTGCGCTGCTGGCAACCGTGGTGCGCACCTGGGGCTCCTCGCCGCGCCCGGTGGGATCCATCATGGCCTTGAGCGAGGATGGCGCCGTGCTCGGTTCAGTGTCGGGCGGCTGCATCGAGGACGACCTGATCTACCGCTACACCCAGGCCTACGCGTCGGCGGCCGCGGCGCCTGCGGACGACGCCTCGCACTGCATGCCTTCGGGGCCACCGGCCTTTGTCAAGTACGGCATCACGGCCGACGAGGCGCACCGCTTCGGCCTGCCCTGCGGCGGCACGCTGGAGCTGCTGCTCGAGCACGACCCGGATGCCGCCAGCCTGGCCGCGCTCGTGGCGGCGCTGGAATCGGGCCGGCTGATGCGCCGCACCGTCGGGCTGGCCGATGGCGAGGTGCAGCTCGCCCCGGCCGATGCGCCTGCCGAACTCGACGTGGATGCCGAGCGGCTCGTCAACACCTTCGGCCCGGAGTACCGCATGCTGCTGATCGGCGCCGGCCAGCTGACCGAGTACCTGGCCACCATGGCGCTGTTCTCGGGCTTCGCCGTGACCGTCTGCGATCCGCGCGAGGAGTACCGCGGCGCTTGGTCTGTGGCCGGCGCCACGCTGTTGCGCGACATGCCGGACGATGTGGTGCGGGCCTTCCGGCCCGACCGGCGTACCTGCGTGGTCGCGCTCACGCACGATCCCAAGCTCGACGACCTGGCGCTGTTGGAAGCCCTGGAGACGGACGCCTTCTACGTGGGCGCCATCGGCTCGCGCCGCAACAACGAGGCGCGCCACCAGCGCATGGTGGAGCACTTCGAGCAGACCGAAGAGTCGCTGGCACGCCTGCGCGGCCCGATCGGCATCTACATCGGCAGCAAGACGCCGGCCGAGATCGCGGTCAGCGTGATGGCCGAGATCCTGGCCGTCAAGAACGGGGTGCAGCTGCCGCGGGACATGGCCGTGACCCACGCCAAGAACGCGCGCGGGATCGCCGCGAACGAGGACGCGCAGCAGGCCCTCGCAGGCGCCCCGCTGTGCGCCCTGCCGCGCTGATCAGCGCTGGCCCAGCATGCGCAGCGCGGTGGCGCGCGAGCGGAACCCCAGCATGGCGCAAACCACGGGCTGACCGTCCAGGCGCTGCAGGCGTGCGCCGCCCACGTTGAAAAACTGGCCGGCGAGCACATCGCCGGCGCGCACGCGCGCGCCCTTGATGAACTGCAGGATGGCGCAGCGGCCGCCTTCGAGTTCCAGTACCAGGCGGCCTGCCGTCGCCGCGACGGCGATCACGATGCCTTTGTGCATGGCGCGCAGTTTAGGCAGCCGGTATGACAGCCACGTAACGCCCCTGGCCCGAAAAAGCCTTCTGGGGAATGGGACACCCGCGGCGCCAGTGCGCTGCAGCAGAAGAGCCGCATGGCCGCCTTATTGATGCTTCAAGCATCAACCAAGGGAATATCCGGGGTTGTTGGCGCATAAAAGTATCGATTGCAGGGTGCACAGGTACAAGGTATGCAATCCTGAGTCTTGAGAATCGCCGTACCCCGATTCCATGACAGGAGACACCATGCAGCGCTTCGTTCGCACCGCCCTCATCGCCGCACTCGCCACCGCCGGGCTGGCCGCGCAGGCCCAGGAACTGGTCATCGCCACCGTGAACAACGGCCACATGATCGAGATGCAGAAGCTCACGCCCGAGTTCGAGAAGGCGAACCCCGGCATCAAGCTCAAGTGGGTCACGCTGGAGGAGGGCGTGCTGCGCCAGCGTGTGACGACCGACATCGCCACCAAGGGCGGCCAGTTTGACGTGATGACCATCGGCCTGTACGAGGCACCGATCTGGTCCAAGAAAGGCTGGCTCAAGCCCATCACGACCGATGCGGCCTACGATGTGGACGACCTGTTGCCGGCGATCCGCGAAGGCCTGTCCTACCAGGGCAAGCTCTACGCCGCGCCGTTCTACGCAGAGAGCTCGATGCTGATGTACCGCAAGGACCTGGCCGACAAGGCCGGCGTGCAACTCGGTGAGCAGCCGACGTGGGAGCAGGTCAAGGCCTTCGCGGCCAAGGTGCACGACCCGAAGGCCGGCGTCTACGGCATGTGCCTGCGTGGCAAGCCGGGCTGGGGCGACAACATGGCCTTGTTGACCACGATGGTCAACACCTGGGGCGGACAGTGGTTCGACATGTCCTGGAAGCCGCAGATCGAATCCAAGCCCTGGAAGGACGCGATGACCTTCTATGTCGACCTCATGAAGCAGTACGGCCCGCCGGGCGCGTCGGCCAACAGCTTCAACGAGAACCTGGCGCTGTTCAACGAAGGCAAGTGCGCGCAGTGGGTCGATGCGACCATCGCCGCTTCCTTCATCAGCGATCCCAAGCAGTCCAAAGTGGCCGACAAGGTGGCCTTCGCCCAGGCGCCCACGGCCGTCACCCCCAAGGGCGCGAACTGGCTGTGGTCCTGGAACCTGGCCGTGCCCGCCAGCTCGACCAAGGACGAAGCCGCGCAGAAGTTCATCCGCTGGGCCACGTCCAAGGACTACATCAATCTCGTCGCCAAGGCCCACGGCTGGCATGCCGTGCCCACCGGCACGCGCAAGAGCACCTACGCCAACCCCGAGTTCCAGAAGGTCGCGGTGTTCGCGGCTGCGGAGAAGAAGGCGATCGACTCGGCCAATCCGAACGACAGCACGCTGCCCAAGTCGCCTTACGTGGGTGTGCAGTACGCCGCCATTCCGGAGTTCCAGGCCATCGGCGTCGGTGTGGGCCAGCAGATGAGCGCGGCGCTGGCCGGCCGTTTCACTGTGGACCAGGCGCTCAAGACCTCGCAGACCCTGGCCGACCGCGAGATGAAGAAGGCCGGCTACTACAAGTAAGCGCCAGCACGAAGGCTCTCCCATGAACCGGCTGTTGCCCCGGGCCCTGATGGCCCCCGCGGTCGTCACGCTCCTCCTCTGGTCGATCGTGCCGCTGCTGATGACGCTGTACTTCTCGTTCGTCAGCTACAACCTCATGCAGCCCGGCGAGCACCCGTTCGCCGGCCTGTCGAACTTCGAGTACTTCGTCACCGATCCGGACTTCTGGCCGGCCGTGGGCAACACGCTGGTGCTGATCGGCAGCGTCATCCTGATCACGCTGATCGGGGGCGTGCTGCTGGCTCTGCTGGTCAACGATCCGTTTCCGGGCCAGGGCCTCGTGCGCGTGCTGCTGATCTCGCCGTTCTTCGTCATGCCCGCGGTCAACGCGCTGCTGTGGAAGCACATGATGATGAACCCCATCTACGGGGTGCTGGCGAACCTCTGGAAGTTCTTCGGTGCCGAGCCGGTGGACTGGCTGACGGACCTGCCGCTGTTCTCGGTCATCGTCATGGTCGCGTGGCAGTGGTTGCCGTTCGCCTGCCTGATCTTCATCACCTCGCTGCAGTCGCTGGACCGCGAGCAGATGGAGGCCGCGCGCATGGACGGCGCGAGCGCCTTGCAGCGGTTCTTCTACCTCACGCTGCCGCACCTGGGCCGCGCCATGGCCGTGGTCATCATGATCGAGATGATCTTCCTGCTCTCGGTGTTCGCGGAGATCGCGATCACCACCAGCGGTGGTCCGGGCAACGCCAGCACCAACCTGACCTACATGATCTTCAAGCAGTCGCTCTTGAACTTCGACGTGGGCGTGGCCTCGGCCGGCGCACTGTTCGCGGTGGTCCTGGCCAACATCGTCGCGGCCTTCCTGATCCGCATCATCGGCAAGAACCTGGATTGACCATGCAGGCCAGCACCCCCCCCAACACCTTCTGGCCCACCGCGCTGCGCACGGTGGTGGCCTGGTCCCTTGCGCTGCTGCTGTTCTTCCCGCTCGGGTGGCTGTTCCTCACGGCTTTCAAGACCGAGCTGCAGGCCATCGCCGTGCCGCCGCTGTTCGTCTTCGAGCCCACGCTGCACAACTTTGCCGAGGTGCAAAGCCGCAGCGACTATCTGCTGTACGCGAAGAACTCGCTGATCGCCAGCGTGGTCTCGACCCTTCTGGGCCTGGCCATCGCCGCGCCAGCCGCCTACTCGATGGCCTTCTTCAAGACCAAGTCCACGCGCGACATCCTGATGTGGATGCTGTCCACCAAGATGATGCCGGCCGTGGGCGCATTGGTGCCGATCTATGTGCTGGCGCAGACCGCCGGCATGCTGGATTCGCTGCCCGCGCTGGTCATCGTGTTCACGCTGTCCAACCTGCCCATCATGGTGTGGATGCTCTACACGAACTACAAGGAGATCCCGGCCGAGATCCTGGAGGCCGCCCGCATGGATGGCGCCAACCTCTGGACCGAGTTCCGCGAGGTGGTGCTGCCGCTGTCGGTCGGCGGCCTCGCGTCGTGCGGCCTGCTGTGCCTGGTGCTGAGCTGGAACGAGGCCTTCTGGGCACTCAACCTCACCTCGGCCAAGGCTGGCACGCTGGCCACGCTGATCGCGTCCTACTCCAGCCCCGAGGGCCTGTTCTGGGCCAAGCTGTCGGCCGCATCGCTGATGGCCATCGCACCCATCGTGGTCTTCGGCTGGTTCTCGCAAAAGCAACTCGTCCAAGGCCTGACCTTCGGCGCTGTCAAGTAATCGGAGCCTGTATGTCCTATCTCGAACTCCAGAACGTCAAGAAGAGCTTCGGCGACGCGCACATCATCAAGGGCGTCGACCTCTCGATCGAGAAAGGCGAGTTCATCGTCTTCGTCGGTCCCTCGGGCTGCGGCAAGTCGACGCTGCTGCGGCTCATCGCCGGACTGGAGCCCATCACGAGCGGCCAGCTCATGCTGGACGGCCGCGACATCACCTACGCCCCCTCCGGCAAGCGTGACCTGGCCATGGTGTTCCAGAGCTATGCGCTGTATCCGCACATGAGCGTGTACGACAACATGTCGTTCGCGCTCAAGCTGGCCAAGGTCGACCCGGCCGAGATCAAGACCAAGGTCGAGCGTGCGGCCGCGCAGCTGAACCTCACCAACTACCTGCAGCGCACGCCCAAGGAACTGTCGGGTGGCCAGCGCCAGCGCGTGGCCATCGGCCGCGCCATCGTGCGCCAGCCCAAGGTCTTCCTGTTCGACGAGCCGCTGTCCAACCTGGACGCCGCGCTGCGCGGCAACACCCGCGTGGAAATCAAGAAATTGCACGAGTCGCTGGGCGCGACCACGATCTACGTCACGCACGACCAGGTCGAGGCCATGACGCTGGCCGACAAGGTGGTCGTGCTCAAGGACGGCCTGATCGAGCAGGTCGGCTCGCCGCTCGAGCTCTACGATCGGCCGGCCAACCGTTTCGTCGCGCAGTTCATCGGCATGCCGTCCATGAACATGCTGCCGGCCCAGGCACTGCCTGGCCTGGCGCAGATGACGCAGGGCCGTTTGCCCGTCGACGGGTTCCTGGGCGTGCGGCCTGAAGGCGTGCGCGTGCTGCCGGGTGGGCGCGCGGCGTTGCAGGGCCGGGTCGACCTGATCGAGGCCCTGGGCTCGGACACGCTGATCCATGTGGACGTGAGCGGTGTGAACATGATCGCGCGCCAGAACGAGCGCACCCAGCTGGAGGAGGGCGACGTGGTGGGCGTGGAGATCGACCCCGCCGTGCTGCACCTGTTCAACCGGGACGGCCGCACGCTGGCCGCTGCCTGAGAAAGCGCCGTGACACCCTTCACCATCCTGCACCTCGGGCTCGGCTCGTTCCACCGCGCACACCAGGCGGCCTATCTGCAGCGCCTGATCGACGCCGGCGACAGCCGCTGGCAGCTGTCCGGCTGCAACATCCGGCCCGACATGGCCGACGTGGTGCAGGCACTGGCCGACCAGGGCGGTGCCTACACGCTGGAGACCGTGACGCCGGCCGGTGCGCGCCGCTACGAGCGCATCACCGCCATCCGCGAAATCATTCCCTACGCACCCGGCCTGTCGGCCATGGTGGTGCGCGGGGCCGACCCTGCCACGCGCATCGTGTCCTTCACGGTCACCGAGGCCGGCTACTACCTGGATTCCGCGCACCGGCTGGATCCCAGCCAGCCCGAGCTGGCGACCGACATCGCGCGGGCGGCGCGCGGCGAGGCCGGAGAGACCATCTACGGCGCCGTCGCCGCCATCCTGCGTGCGCGCCATGCCGCCGGGGGCGGTCCGCTGACGCTGCTCAACTGCGACAACCTGCGGCACAACGGCGAACGCTTCCGCGCCGCGCTGCTGGAGTTTCTCAAGGCGGCCGGCGAAGGGCCGCTCGCGGCCTGGACGCGCCAGAACACCACCTGCCCGAACGCGATGGTGGACCGCATCACACCGCGCCCGCCGCCCGAGCTGCGCGAGCGCGTGCGCGCAGCCACCGGCATCGACGACGCCGCCCCCGTGACCGGCGAGAGCTTCATCCAGTGGGTCATCGAGGACGACTTCGCAGGCGGCCGGCCGGCCTGGGAGCAGGTGGGGGTGGAACTGGTGCGCTCGGTCCAGCCCTACGAGGAGGCCAAGATACGCATCCTCAACGCCAGCCACAGTTGCATCGCCTGGGCGGGTACATTGGCGGGCCTGCAGTACATCCACGAAGGCACCTTGGCGCCCACCATCCGGCAGATGGCCTACGACTACGTCACCGACGATGTGATCCCCTGCCTGCACCGTCCCGGCCACGAAAGCCCGGTGGACCTGCCGGCGTACCGCGACGTGGTGCTCGAGCGTTTTTCCAATCCGGCGATCCGCGACACCAACCAGCGCGTGGCCGCCGACGGCTTTGCCAAGATCCCGGGTTTCATCGCTCCCACCGTGCGTGAACGGCTCGCTGCCGGCCAGCCCATCGCCGCAGTGTCGATGCTACCGGCGCTGTTCCTGGCCTTTCTGCAGCGCTGGCATGCGGGCCAATTGCCCTATGCCTACCAGGACCAGGGAATGGATCCGGCTGCTGCGCACGCGATCTGCGCAGCAGCGGATCCCGAAGCGGCGCTGGCCGCGGACCGGACGCTGTGGGGAGACCTGGCAGGGGACGCGCGGCTGCTGTCCGCATTGCGCCTGGCAGGCCAGCGCGTGGCGGCGTTCGTGCAGCACGGGGCCAGGCC
>CAJYRH010000060.1 GCA_913776795.1 uncultured Pseudorhodoferax sp.
GCACAGGCCAGCCAGCGGCCTGGCGACGTGAGCGCGCTGACCACCGTGCAAAAGGCGGCCGCGCACCTGGAGCAGGCCGCGGAAGGCAGTGCCGAGCCGCCACGCCGCGGCGTCACGCGCGTGACGATCGAGCGGCCGCGCTTCAACGTGCGCGACTACCTGTGGACCGGCACCATGGGCCTCATCGCCATGGCGCTGCAGTTGACGCTGGTCACGTTCCTCACCTACTTTGCGCTGGCCTCCGGCACCATGTTCCGGCGCAAGCTGGTCCGTATCAGCGGCACGCGCCTGAGCAGCAAGAAGATCACCGTGCAGGTGCTGGACGACATCGTCGGCCATGTGGAGCGCTACCTGCTGGTGCAGGTGCTCACCAGCGTCGTCGTCGGCGTGGCCACCGGCCTGGCCTTCTGGGCCTTCGGCCTGGAGAACGCGGCGGTGTGGGGCATCGTCGCCGGTGTCACCAACCTCATCCCTTACCTCGGCTCGCTGCTGGTCATGGTGGGCGCCGGCCTGCTTGCGTTGCTGCAGTTCGACAGTTACGAGATGGCCTTGCTGATCGCGGGCGCCTCGCTGCTGATCCACACACTGGTCGGCCAGCTGCTGGTGCCCTGGCTCACGAGCCGCACCAGCCGCATGAACCCGGTGGCCGTGTTCGTCGGCGTGATCTTCTGGGGCTGGCTCTGGGGCGTGGCCGGCCTGTTGCTGGGCATTCCGATCATGATGGTCATCAAGGCCATCTGCGACCACGTGGAGGACCTGCAGCCGGTCGGCGAGCTGCTTAGCAGCGATTGAGCCCGTCGAGGATGGCACGCAGCTGCTCCGGGTCCAGCGGCTGGGCCAGACGGTGCTGGAACCCGGCCGCGGTGGTGGCCTCGCGGTCGTGTTGCCGGCCCCAACCGGTCAGCGCAACCGGGAGCGTCCGGCGTCCCTCGGGCTGCTGGCGCAGGCGGCGGGCCAGCCCGTACCCGTCCGTGCCGGGCATGCCGATGTCCAGCACGGCGCGGTCGGGCCGAAGCGCAGGCAGCAGCGCCAGCGCCTCGGCGCCGCTGTAGGCCGCTCCGGTAGCCATGCCCAACTCCCGCAGGAACTCGGCCAGGCTGTCGGCTGCGTCGCGGTGGTCGTCCACCACCAGCGCTGTCAAAGCGTTGGCCTGCGGCGCGCGCACGTCGCCGGCGCGGACCGCGGCAGCCGGTGCGAAAGCTCTGGCCGCGGAACTTGGTGAAGATCAAGGGCCGGCGCGTGGCGCCGTCGTCGGTATGGATCTGGTCCAGCCGGATCACGGCGTGCGGGATGCTGCGCACCTGCTGGTCGTTCTCCAGGGCCGCCATGTCGTCCAGCAGCAGCACGGTGCATGGCGCCCCGCAAGGAACGGCTCAATCGCCAGGATCTGGCGGCGCCAGCGCAGCGAACTGCCCGCCAGCAGCCGCAGCTCCGACAGGGAATCGACCACGACGCGCAGGGGTACAGCCGGTCGGACGTGAGGCCGCCGCCCAGCACCTCCGCCAGTCCGGTCACGCCGATCTGCAGCAGCGCATCGGTCTGTTCGGGCTGGGGCGGTGGCAGTGCTGGCACGGCGTTGTCCGCGGAAGTGCGGCGGGATGGCGGATGCCTGCCTGTCCGTACGCGTGTGGCGTTGCACCGGGCACCCCGGGGAGCCGAAGCGACCGGTTGCGCATTCGTCCTACAGGCCCGGGCGCAATTCGTGAGAATGTCGGGTCCTTTTGTCGAGGCGTGCTGATGAACTCCACTCTGCGTTGGATGCCCCTGGTGGCCTGCTCGGCCGTCTGGCCGTCGATGGCCCAGACCATCGCGCCCACCCCTCCCATCCCCACCGGTGCACTTGGCGCCGTGGTCGTCACCGCCACACGCACCGAGGCCGATGCGCAGCAGGTGCCGGCCTCCATTTCGGGCGTGTCGGGCGCCGAGGTGCGCCAGGGCCGCGCCCAGGTCAACATCTCCGAGGCCCTGGCCGCCGTGCCCGGGCTGCAGGCGCGCGAGCGCCAGAACTACGCCCAGGACGTGCAGGTCTCCATGCGCGGCTTCGGCGCCCGCGCCAGCTTCGGCATCCGCGGCCTGCGCCTGTACGTGGACGGCATCCCGGCCACGCTGCCCGACGGCCAGGGCCAGCTCTCGCACGTGGACCTGGCCTCGGCCGAGCGCATTGAGGTGCTGCGCGGGCCGTTCTCCGCGCTGTACGGCAACTCCTCGGGCGGGGTGCTGCAGGTGTTCACCGAGGAGGGCCGCGGCGCGCCGACGCTGCGCCTGGACACGGCCTCCGGCAGCGACGGTCTGCTGCGCTTCGGCGCCAAGGCCAGCGGCAACACCGGGGCCAACGATTCCGGCGTGGGATACGTGGTCTCGGCCAGCCGCTTCAGCACCGACGGCTACCGCGAGCACAGCGCGGCGCGGCGCACCCTGGCCAATGCGAAGCTGACATTGCGCCCGCACGAGGATGGCAAGCTGACGCTGGTGGCCAACCGGGTGGTGTTGCCCAAGGCCGACGATCCGCTGGGGCTCACGCGCGCGCAGTGGCAGGCCAACCCCCGGGGCGTGGATCCCGTGGCGCTCGGCTTCAACACCCGCAAGACCATGGACCAGACCCAGGCCGGCCTGGTCTACGAGCATTACCTGGGCGACGCCCATGCGCTGCAGGCCACGCTGTACGGCGGGCAGCGCGGCACCAGGCAATTCCAGGCGATCCCGACGGCGGTGCAGGCCAACGCGCGGCACCCGGGCGGCGTGATCGACCTGGAGCGCGACTACGCCGGTCCTCGCGCAGGCCGTCGTAGGCCAGGCCGGCCACCACCGCCAGCGGGCCACCGGCCAGCTGCGTGCGCCAGGTCCAGCGCAGGTCGGCGCCGGCGTAGTCGCGCTCCAGGTCGATCACGCCGCCCGG
>CAJYRH010000061.1 GCA_913776795.1 uncultured Pseudorhodoferax sp.
GCGTCGCCGTGGCCACGGCGACCGACGTGCGCAACGCCGTCTACACGGCCGGCTGGCGCGACGAGTTCAGTGCCGCGTTCGAGGCGCTGGGGGGCACCGTCACGGCGCATGAAGGCTTTGCCTCCTCCCCGGCCACCGCCTACGGCGACGTCGTGCGCAGGCTGCTGGACAGCCAGCCCGACGGCTTGGTCTTCGTCTGCGGCAGCGTGGATGCCGTACGCCTGGCGCAGCAGGTCCAAAAGCAGGCGCCGGAGCTGCCGGTCGCCGTGGCCGACGCGGCGGCCGGGGAGGCTCTCATCGCGCTGGGCGGCCGCGCGGTGGACGGCGTGATCGCCGGACAGCTGCATGACCGCGCCAGCAGCGCGCCGCGCTACCTCGGCTTCGTCGAAGTCTTCCAGCGCCGTTTCGGCCGTCTGCCCGGGTACCACGCGGTGATCTCGCACGACGCGGTGACCGTGCTGGCCAAGGCGCAGGCGCGACGCGTGCGCGGCCAGTCGCTCAAGGCCGCCGTCCTCGGCAACGGCCCCTACGACGGCCTGCAGCGGGCGATCGTGTTCGACCGCTTCGGCGATGTGCACCGCCCACCGTACTTCGTACAGGTGCGCGACGGGCGCTTCGAGCCCCTGTGATGCGGTCGCGCCGCGCCTGGGGTCTGCGCTACCACCTGTCCGCCATGCTGGTGGCGACCATCGCGCTGGCGTTCCTGGGCGTCGGCGCGGCGCTGTGGTTTTGGCGGGTGCCGCAAATGGAGCAGGCGACCTTGGTCGACCTGCAGCGCGACGTGGCCGACGTGTCCGAGCGGCTGGAGCTGCTGCTCGGTGGCCGGCAGGCGCGCCTGGAGCTCATGGCCAGCCTGCTGCGCAGCCGCCCGGCCCACCAGGCAGCGGCCGTGCTGCAGGCGAACGTGCATGCCAGCCAGCTCTTTCGCGCCGTCTATCTCGTCTCCCCGCGCGGGCGCGTGGTCGCGGTGGCGCTGGCCGACGGCGTGCAGGCGCAAGGCGACGACTTCCTCGGCAGCGACCTGTCCGCCAGCGCGCTGTATGGCGCTGTCGGACCGGACCGCCCGGTGGCCTGGAGCGGGCGCCTGCTGTCCGCCCTTTCCGGCGGCATCGTCATCGGGGTGGCCTTCCGCGACGCCGACGACCACGTGCTGATCGGCGAGATCCCGATCGCCACGCTGCTGCGCGAGCTGCAGGAGGTGGCCGGCGCGCAGGACACCACGATCTGGGTCGTGGACCGCAGCGGCGAAGTGGTCGCCGACACCGAGGGCCGCCAGATGGGCCGCCTGAACCTGCAGAACTGGCCCCTGATGCAGGCAGCGCTGGCCGGCTCCAGGGGGCCGGCCAGGTTCGAGTTCGAACGCCAGCTGCGGCAGGGCGCCGTGGCGCTGGCACCCACGCTGGACTGGTTCATCTTCGGCAGCGTGGTGCGGGGCTGGGGCGATCCGCAGGTGCGCCAGGGCGCGCACTACACGCTGGCGGGGTTCGCCGGATGCATGGGCATCGCACTGCTCGTGGCCCCGGGCTGGGCCAGCCGCCTGGGCCGGTCCTTGCGCGAGATCATCGACCAGGCCGCGTCGACGACCGGCGGACGCTCCCTGGGCCGGCGCTGGCCGCGCGGCCCCGTGGCCGAGTTCAACCGGCTGTCGGCCGACCTGGAGGGCATGGCAGCGGCGCTGCACGAGCGCGAGCACAAGTTGCAGGCCCTGTTCAACGTGGCACCCGTCCCGATGGCCGTGACCGACATGGACGACGGGCACTGCTTCCTGGACGTGAATGCCGTGTGGAGCGAGGAGGTCGGCTACTCGCGTGCCGAGGCCGTCGGCCTGAACTCCCTGGAGTTGGGCCTGTGGCAGTCGCCCGATGGACTGGCAGAGCTGCTCGACAGCCTGGAGACCGGCACGTTCTCGGGCGAGGTCGAAATGGTCTGCAAGGACGGCCAGGTCAAGCTGTACAAGTCGCTTGGCCGGGTGCTGGAGTTCAAGAGCCAGCGGCTCACGGTATGGGGAAGCGTCAACATCGGGCCGCTTCGCAGGGTCGAGCAGGAACTGCGCACGCTCAACCACGACCTGGAGGCGCGCGTGGCCCAGCGGGCGGAGGCGCTGGAGCTGGCCAATGCCGAACTGTCGGAGACGCTGGATCAGCTGCGCCTGGCGCAGGGAGAGCTGGTCCGCACCGAGAAGATGGCCGCGCTCGGCGGCCTGGTGGCCGGCGTTGCGCACGAGTTGAACACGCCGCTGGGCAACAGTGTCATGGCGGCCAGTGCCATCGAGGACGCCACGCGGGCGCTGCGAAGCACCTTGGCCACGGGGCTGCGGCGGTCGGACCTGGCGCAGTGGATCGACGGCGTGGAGCAGGGCACCGACATCGCCGCCCGCAACCTGGGACGGGCGGCAGACCTGGTCCAAAGCTTCAAGCAGGTGGCTGTCGACCAGACCAGTGCACAGCGGCGAAACTTCGAGCTGGCCGAGGTGGTGCACGAGATGGTGGTCAGCCTCAAACCGAGCTTTGCACGCACCGCCTACCGCGTCGAGGTGCAGGTGCCGGCCGGCCTGCACATGGACAGCTACCCGGGCGCGCTCGGCCAGGCCCTGGGCAATCTGATCCAGAACGCCGTGCAGCACGGCTTCGACGGCCGTTCGCATGGCACCGTGCGCATCACTGGAGGGCGGCGCGAAAGCGGCAGGCTCTGGCTGCGGGTGGCCGACGACGGCCATGGCATCGCCCCCGAACTGCTGGGCCGCATCTTCGATCCCTTCATGACCACCAAGATGGGCCAGGGGGGCACCGGCCTGGGCCTGCACATCAGCTACAACGCCGTGGTCAAGCTGTTGGGTGGCAGCCTCTCGGTGGAGAGCACGCCGGGGCAGGGAAGCTGCTTCGAGCTGCGTCTGCCGGACAGTGCGCCGCATGCCGTGCCCGTGCCACCGGGGAAGCGCGCCTGATGCCACCGAGGCCATCCGTGCACCGCGCCAGCTGCGCACCCTGCCTGCCCGGGCCGGCTCTGGTCGCCGGCTGCAGTCCGACGCAGCGGCGCCTGCGTTGCCTGCTGCGCGGACTCCCGGCCAGCCGCCTGCGAGCCGGTTTCGTACCCTGCAGGCGGCGCGCAGGCACCGTGGAGGCCTGAGATGCGTGCACCGCCTGCAACGCCACGGGTCTGGCGTCTGAGCACCCACCTTTCCGCTTTGCTGGTCGCCACGACGCTGCTGACGCTCGTCGTGGTGGGATCGCTCGTCCTCGCCTACCGTCTGCCAGCCATCGAGGGCGAGACGCAGGCCGGTCTGGAACGCGAGGTGGAGGGCCTGGGCCGGCGGCTGGAACTGCTGCTGGGTACGGCGCAGACCCGGCTCAAGCTGTTGCAGTCGCTCATCGACGCGGCGCCGCCGACCCAGGCCGCGGCGCTGCTGGACGACGGGGTGCGCACCGGCCTGCGCTTCGACGCGCTCTACCAGCTGTCGCCGGCAGGCAAGGTGCGCGCCGTCGGCCTGGCCGGCCCGTGGCGCGCGCGCCGTGGCGACCTGGTGGGCAGCGACCTGTCGGCGGACGGGCTGTTCCGGGCGGTGCGCGACGGCAGCGCGCCTCAGGCCGTCTGGAGCGGCCGCTACACCTCGGTGCTCACGGGGGCGCGGGCGGTCGCCCTGGCGGTTCGCGACGACAGCGGCGATGTGCTGCTGGCCGAGGTGTCCTACGAGGTGCTGCTGCAGGCGGTGCGCATCGCTGCCGGCCGACGCTCCTCCGCCGTCTGGATCGCGGACAACCATGGCGCGCCCATCGTGGACACCGAAGCGGTTCGCGAGATCGGGCAGATCGACCCGCGCAGCTGGGCCACCGCGCGGCAGGAGGCCCAGGCGGAGGGCCGGGCGCGCAGCATCGTGTTCAGCTACGCGGGCCAGCCCCGGCATGCCGCCATGGTCCATGCGGCAGCGCTGGACTGGTACCTCGTCGAGCACGCGCCCAGGGGGTGGAACAACCCGCGCGTGCGCCAGCTGCTGGCAGCCATCGGCGCTGTGGGCGGCGCCTGCGGGCTGACCGGCCTGCTGATCGCGCCGTTCTGGGCGCGGCGCATGACGCGCCCCTTGCTGCGCATCGTCGACAGGGCGGAGCAGACCATGCGCAGGGGCGCGAGCGAAGGGGACTGGCCGCGCGGGCCCGTGGACGAGTTCAATCGCCTGGCGCGAGACCTGCAGGCCATGTCCGACGCACTGCGCGAGCGCGAGCACAAGTTCCTTGCGATCTTCAATGCCTCGCCGGTGCCGATGGCGGTGGTCGACCTCGCCAATGGCAACCGCCTGCAGGACGTCAACGAAGCCTGGTGCGTGGAGATGCGGCGCGCGCGCGCCGCGGTCCTGGGCCGCACCGCCGTCGAGATCGGGTTGTGGTCGGCGGAGCAGCGCATCGCCATGCTGGCCCGGCTGGACCGCCAGCGCGCCAGCGGCGAGGTGGAGCTCCTGCGCGGTGACGGCGAGCCCGTGGCCATGCAAGTCTTCGCGCAACGCGTCGTGCTGGCGGCGCAGGACCTGATGCTGTGGGCCATGGTGGACATCGGGCCGATGCGACGCAGCGAGCAGCAGCTGCGCGAATTGAACCTGCAGCTGGAGTCGCGCGTTGCGCAACGCACGGCCGCCTTGTCCGCCTCCAATGCGGAGCTGCAGGCCAGGCTGGAGCAACTGCGCACGGCCCAGGACGACCTGGTGCAGGCCGAGAAGATGGCTGCGCTCGGCGAGCTGGTGGCCGGCGTGGCCCACGAACTCAACACGCCGCTCGGCAATGGTGTCATGGCCATCAGCGCCATGCAGGATGCGACCCGGCGCCTGCGTCAGGCCATGGCGGGCGGCCTGCGCCGCAGCGACATGCAGCTGGTGCTGGACGAGGTGGCGCAGGGCACCGACATTGCACTGCGCAACCTGCGCCGCGCAGCCGACCTCGTGCACAGCTTCAAGCAGGTGGCGGTGGACCGGACCAGCGCCCAGCGGCGCGCCTTCGAGATCAGCGAGGTCGTGCACGAGATGGTGGTGAGCCTGCGCCCCAGCATCGCGCGCACGCCCTACCGCATCGAGGTCGATGTGCCCGATCAGGGCCTGCGGCTGGACAGCTACCCCGGCGCGCTTGGACAGATCCTGGGCAACCTGATCCAGAACGCGGTGCTGCACGGCTTCGATGGCCGCGCACACGGCACGGTGCGGATCTCCGCCGGCAGCGAGGCGGCCCCGTCTGCAGAGCGCGTCTGGTTGCGCGTGGACGACGACGGCCGTGGCATCGCGCCCGCGTTGCTGGGCCGTGTGTTCGAGCCGTTCATGACGACCCGGGCAGGACGCGGGGGCACGGGGCTGGGCCTGCACATCAGCCAGAACGCCGTGGTGAACCTGCTGGGCGGCGTCCTGGAGGTGCAGAGCACGTTGGGCGAGGGAACCTGCTTCACCGTGCGCCTGCCGCGCCGCGCGCCGCTGGTGGCTGCGGAAGGCGCTGCGCGGACGGCCGGTGCCGCGGGCGGACCGGCGCCAGGCGTCTGAATGCACCTTAGCGCATCAGTCTCCGGCACCCATGTTGTACACATTGAATTGAGATTTTTCATTTGGTTGCCAATCTGTCGAACGGGTGATGCAATGGGCTGCAGTCAACAGCCACGAAGATTTGAGGAACAACCATGAGCGAGCACGACCTGCTGGAGTTTGTCGACGATCAGTCCGCCCCGGCGGCAGCGCCTGTCAGCTGGTCGCCCTGGCGCATCCTGGTCGTGGACGACGACGAGGACGTGCACGAGACCATGCGCTTCAGTCTGCAGGGGATGCAGATCGAGGGGCGGGGCCTGCAGCTACTGCATGCGAACTCCGCCGCGTCGGCCTTGCGCCTGCTGTCGCACGAGCAGGACATTGCCGTGGTGGTGCTCGACGTCGTGATGGAAACCGAGCAGGCCGGCCTGGATGTCGTCGCGCGCATCCGCGGCGAACTGGGCCTGACGCACGTGCGCATCGTGCTGCACACCGGGCAGCCCGGCCGGGCACCCGAGATCGAGACCATCCAGCGCTACGACATCAACGATTACCGGACCAAGGGCGAGCTGACGCGCGCCAAGCTGTTCGTGGCGCTGACGGCGGCCATCCGCTCGTACCGGCAGTTGCAGCGCATCGAAGCTGGCCGCCTGGGCCTGGAGCGCATCGTCGAGGCGTCCAGCCGGCTGCTGGCCACGCAGGAGATGCGTGGCTTCGCCGAGTGCCTCATCGCCGAGGCCGCGCAGCTTGCCGGCCTGGAGCCGCAGGGCCTGGCGTGCGTGCGCCTGCCGCAGCACGGGGTGCACGGGCGCGTGGTGGCCACGCTTGGCGCCCCGGCGGCGGCGCTGGGGCGAACCACGCCCGAACTGGGAGACCGCGGCGCCGCGGCCGATATCGAGCTGGCGCTGGCCGAACGGCGCCATGTGCTCTCGCAGCAGCGCTTCGCCCTGTTCATGCCGGGCCGCGAGGGGCGCGATCTGGTCGTCCTCACGACTTCGGGACGTGCGCTGGAAGGGGTGGACCTGCGCCTGCTGGATGTGTTCTGCGCGAACGCGGCCTTGAGCGGCTCGAACCTGGACCTCTTGACCCAGCTGCGCGACCAGGCCTACCTCGACCGGGCGCTGGGCTTGCCCAACCGCTTCGCTCTGGTGCAGGAAATCGACCAGGCGGTGGCCAGCGGCCGGGCGCGGGGCCGCTCCCTGGCGCTGCTGGACGTGGACAACTTCTCCGAGACCAACGACATCTTCGGGCATGCCTATGGCGACAAGCTGCTCGTCGCCATCGCCCGGCGCCTGGCCCAGGGCCTGCCGCGCGGGTGCATGCTGGCGCGTGTGAGCGGGGACGCCTTTGGCGTCTGGGGCCCGGACGGCACCGTCGAGCCGGGCCGCCTCGCCGTGCTGCTGGCGCGGCCGTTCGAGATCGATGGCGTCGCGCGGCCGGTATCGGTGTCCATGGGCCTGGTGTGCTGGCAGGACGGCATGGACCAGGGGATGGACCTGGTCAAGGACGCCACCATCGCGCTCAAGCAGGCCAAGGCGACCGGTCGCAACGGGGCGCAGTACTACACCGCCGAGGTTGGCGTGGCGACGCGCGAGCGGACCCGCCTGCTGCACGGCCTGCGCGAGGCCCTGGAGCGCGGCCAGCTGCACCTCGTCTACCAGCCGCAGCTCGCACTCGGCACGGGTCGGGTGGTGGGCGCAGAGGCGCTGCTGCGTTGGCAGGACGAGCGTGGCCGCTTCGTCTCGCCGGCGCAATTCATTCCCGTGGCCGAGGAGTCCGGCCTGATCGTGGCGATCGGCCACTGGGTGCTGCGCACGGCGCTGCAGGCCCTCGGCAGGCTGCGCAGCACCAGCGCCGCCGGGCTGCGCATGGCTGTGAACGTGTCGCCGGTGCAGTTCGGACACCCGGAGTTCCTCGACCAGCTCGATGCAGCGCTTGCCGAGGCGGGTGTGCCGCCCGCCTGTCTGGAACTGGAGATCACCGAATCCGTTGCCGTGATGGGCATGGAGCGCGTGGTGGGCGTGCTGCGCGAGATCAAGGCCCGCGGCATCGCGGTGGCCATCGACGACTTCGGCACCGGCTTTTCCTCGCTGTCCTACCTGGACCGCCTGCCGGCGGACCGCCTGAAGATCGACCGGGCCTTCGTCACGGCGCTGGATGACGGCCAGGCCAGCGCCCGCATCGCCGAGATGATCGTTCCGCTCGGGCACCGGCTGGGCATGCAGGTGCTGGCCGAGGGCGTGGAGACGGCCAGCCAGGTCCAGGTGCTGCGTGACTTCGGCTGCGACGAGGTGCAGGGCTACCTGTACGCCCGGCCCATGGTGTTCGAGGCGTTCGCCGACTGGCTGGCCGCCCGCGCCTCGGGATGACGGCGGTGTGCGTGCCTGCGGGCCTGCGCGTGTGGAGCGTGCAGGGCCATCCTTGCGCATTGCCGGGCCCGCGCCGCTTTGGGACCGGGGTGCCGGCAGGCGGTGCCGTGCCTTCATGCCGCATCCTGCGCGCCATCGCGCGGGAACACCGCTACTGCTTCACGGGGCCCATGCCACACACCGTGCCGGCTCGGCTGCCGTGCGGCACAGCGACTTGGGGGGTCGCATGAGTGTTCGAGCTTCGGGCGCCTGGCGCCGCATCGCCGCAGCATGCGCCG